>JAFZED010000054.1 GCA_017560825.1 Bacteroidales bacterium
GGCGGCTTGTGGTGTATGACACACGGAATGGACAATAGTCTTCCAAAGCAATATTTCGAGAGTATCAAGGAGAATTATGGAGATAGTCATCAACTGATTCTGTATGTATATTGCAATGATTCTGAAGAAATGAAAGCAGAAATCAAGGAATTCGGACTGGAAGACTACACTGTAATATCTGATTTCAAAGGTAGGGCTACGCCATTCACTTCAATCTACAACTGTCAGGCGACACCGACTTGCATATACATTGATGCAAAAGGAATCATTGTCAATATTATGGAGGGACTTGATCCAAATTACCTTGAAAATGAGTTTATCCTAAAGCAATAACGTATGAGGAAGATTGCATTGATAATCTGCGCCGCAATGATGATTGCCAGTACTACTTTACGCGCTCAAGAAGTAAAGCCAATCGAGGCTTCAATCGAGGATTATATCGCCCTCTTGAATCAGAATGGATATCAGGCATATTCATTTGATATATCACCGATGAAGGACACGACCTACCAGGTTCAGTTTGAGGTCAGGGAATATGTTGCAGGCAATCCTGAGCCAGTCAGTGTACAACCTTATGGAAGGGGAAGGGGTTTTAAAAGTAGGACAATGGTTAAGGACTTCTTCTGGAGAGAGCTCTCTGAGGAAGAACTGGCAGACATAAGGGATGCATCAGTCGATTATGAGAATGGTGTCTATTCGCGCGCGGAAAAGATTACTGTCGGATTCCTGCCGTGCGAAAATGATTCTACAGAAGTAGGACGTCTTTTTGTCGAGAACCAAGGTAGCTCTGGCTTCAGTCTGAAGCTGAAGCCCATAAATCATTATGGAGTGTACAATGACGATGTGATATATCAGTATAAACCTGTTCCTTTTAAGACATCTGTATTTGAAAATGGTAAATTTATTCCGCTTGCTGCATATGCTTCATTCTGGTTTGACGAGAAGTATAGTGTAATTCGATTCTGCGGAGCAAAAGAGATTGACCCGGATATGAGTACTGAAATCCTCAAAGATACCCCACATTATTATGTTATCGGAGTGACCTTTACTAAATTTGAATAAGCATAGATATGAAAACATATAAAAGCTGTTTGCTCATAACATTACTTACGATCGTAGTAATGCCAGCATTTGCACAAACTGTTCATATTGAGTATTCTGAAAAGATTAATACTGATGTTCCAACTCAACTGTCGTTGAAGCTGGATAATAAAACCTACCTGAAAATAGATGTTGAGGCAGATTTGTCTTCCAAGAAAACAGCAGTCTTCAACTTTTATACAGCTAAGAATGGAGTTGTAACTAAGTTTGATATGGGTATTCCAGCTCAAATGTCCAGAATTAGTATCAAGAACAAGGAAGGAATGACTATAGAGGTGATGATGAAACAGCAACAGGATTCCGTAGCATTATCGTTTGCGGTTGACGGTCGAGTAATAGATCTGATGATACCAAGGAATTATTCAATACCATTCCCGGAAGGACGTATATGCAATTATATTCCGATGGAGACTTATTTGAATCAACCTATCAGTATCAACGATGAGATTCCTATATTTGCAGTAACTGCGGGAATTTGCGGAGCAATGGATTTTATGGGAACGCCTATGTTTACTCAGGATTATTGTGGTCTGAGAGATAAACATCAGCATCCTAAAGAATGGGTAAATATTGAAAATGTTTTTGACTACTGTTTTTATACGATAGAGTTCCATTAAAATTTCCTGTCAAAACACTTAGGGATGATCCGCGTCAATATGGTGACTCCGACAGGATTAGCCATCGCCCAGCGATGGCTTTTCCTGAATGTCGTCACGGCAGAGTATTTGTGGGCAGCAAACATCTGTGCTCGCTTCGCTTACACAGTTTTTAATTATGCATACTTTACAAAAGCAAGCTTTTGACAGTATGCATAACAAAAAACATCCCACAAAAATTGTGGGATGTTTGCTGCAGATTTCTCTGCTCTGGTGACTCCGACAGGATTCAAACCTGTAACCTTCTGATCCGTAGTCAGATGCTCTATTCAGTTGAGCTACGGAGCCGATTTGCAGCTAAGCTGCTATCTCTTTGTTACTCTGCCTTTGGAGCAGCAACCTTTCTCTCCTTGATGCGAGCCTTCTTACCAGCGAGCTCTCTGAGGTAGAAGATACGTGCTCTGCGCACTTTACCATACTTGTTAACTTCGATTGACTCAATGAATGGTGACTCAAATGGGAAGATTCTCTCTACACCTACGCCGCTTGATACCTTGCGGATAGTGAAAGTTCTTGTTGCAGCTGAAGCTCCACGGAGCTGGATAACTGTTCCTCTGAACTTCTGGAGTCTCTCCTTATCTCCCTCCTTGATTCTGTATGTAACGGTGATTGTGTCACCGGCTTTGAATTTTGGGTAGCTGGCTACTTTCTCGTTTGCGAATGCCTGCTCTACTACTTTAATAAGATCCATTTCTGTACTAACTTAAATTTTTGTGGCAACATTGCGTTTCTTTTCACCCATCACAAGAGGTTGCTTTGATTTTGGGATTGCAAAGGTAGGCATTTTTTCATTACCTCCAAGCTTTTTTGCAAAAATTTTCGAAAAAAAGTTCAATTTTCTTCAAAATTCCTTAGTCAAAGAGGTCTTTCAGCTTGTCGAAGAAGCTCTTGTCCTCCTTTGTAGGGTTTGGTTTGAACGATTCCTTGTTTCTCAAAGACTCGATCACTGCCTTGTCGTCCTTTTCAAGTTTCTTCGGAATCCACACTGCGATCTTGACGTAGAGGTCACCGGTTCCGCCGTAGCCGTTCACGGTAGGGAGGCCGCGTCCGCGGAGTCTTACCACTGTACCGGACTGTGTGCCAGGCTCCACCTTGATCTTGTAGCTGCCGTCAATTCCCGGAACTTCTACTTCTCCTCCGAGGATGGCGTCAGGAAGTGATACGATCTTTGTGCAGTAGAGGTTGTTGCCTTCACGCTTGAGGTTTGGATGCTCCTGCTCCTCGATCACTACGAGAAGGTCTCCGTTCACTCCGTTGTTCTTTGCTGCGTGTCCCTCTCCGGAGATGTTCATCTGCATTCCGGCCTCGACACCAGCCGGTATCTTCACCTTTATGGTCTCGCGCTTACGCACGAGTCCGGTTCCGCCGCAGCTGCGGCACGGATTGCTGATTACCTTGCCCTCTCCGCCGCACTGCTGACAGGTAGAATACGTCACAGTCTGTCCGAGGAATGTGTTTACGACGCGCTGTACCTGGCCTGTGCCATTACAAGCAGAGCAGGTCTTGATGTCAGACGCGTTCTTTGCACCCTTTCCGCCGCAGTCCTTGCAAGGTACGCTTCTTTCGATACTGATCTCCTTTTCTACGCCTTTGGCTATCTCTTCAAGTGTGAGCTTTACTCTCACTCTGATGTCGCGTCCTCTGTACACCTTCTGCTGGCGCTGACCTCCACGGCTTCCGCCAAAACCGCCACCGAAGCCGCCAAAACCACCGAATCCTCCTCCGAAAAGGTCGTTGAGGATGTCGTTGAGGTTGCCGAAACCTCCGCTGAAGTCTGGTGCAGAACCATCTACTCCGGCGTGGCCGAACTGGTCGTATTTCGCCTTCTTGTCAGCGTCACTCAGTACGGAGTAGGCCTCAGCCGCCTCCTTGAACTTCTCCTCGGCTTCTTTATCGCCGGGATTCTTGTCCGGATGGTACTTGACTGCCAGTTTCCTATATGCCTTCTTTATTTCGTCTGCCGATGCGTTCTTGTCCACGCCCAGCACTTCGTAATAGTCTCTTTTTGCCATTGGGATATGTTCTTATGCGAGGGTGCTTTCTTATATTCCTACAACCACTTTAGCGAATCTTATGACCTTGCCGTTGAGGGTGTATCCGGTCTGAACGACGTCGAATACCTTGCCCTTCTGGTCTTCTTCCTGAACAGGGAACTGCGCCACCGCCTCGTGCACGTCTGTGTCGAAAGGCTGGCCCTTCGCCTCGATCACTGCCAGGCCCTTGCTCTGGAGGTATGACAGGAGCTTGTGGTATATGAGCTCTGTTCCTTCCTTGGCAGCTTCGCTGTCGTCTGACTTTCTGAGCACCTCGAGGGCTCTTTCGCAGTCATCAAGAACCGGCAGAAGACCCTTGATCGTCTCGGTAGAAGCCATACTTACGATGTCCAGCTTCTCCTGTGCCGTGCGTCGGCGGAAGTTGTCGAACTCTGCCATAAGCCTGATGTAGTCGTCTCTGTCTTTTGCTATCTTGTTCTCGCACTCCTCGACCTTCTTCTCGAGCTCTTCTATCCTGATCTTGTTCTTGTCCTTCTTCAGGAAGCCCTTTCCTTTGGGAGCAGCCTCTTTTTCAGCAGTTGCCTGAGCCTCTTCAACCGGCTCCTGAACAGCCTCCTGAACAGCCTCCTGTGCAGTTTCCTGTGCAGTTTCCTGTGCTGCCGCCTCTTTATTTTCCTCCGGAACTATCTGTTCGATGTCCTTCTCGTTTTTTTCTGACATATGCTTTAATATCTTTAATTTTTATCTTGCCGAGCAAGAGTGCAATCACAAATATGATCAACGTTGTGATTATCATACTCTTTACTGTCGGATTCGGGATGGTTTTCCGAAAATCCGCGGCAAAGATAACAAATAATCTGCCATATGAAAATTACTGACATTATGTCATACTGGTATGTCAGTCGGTCAGATGATGCCTAAAGGAATGCAGTGTGGCCCCTTTTTCCGGTGTTAATTTATAATTAAAACCGCGGTAATTCGTAAATTTTGATTACCTTTGTGCGATTTATGAGAATAACTTTTTAACCCGATAATTAATGGCTAATTTCTTTACTCCGCCGCAGGCGAAGCCGCTTCTTCCGAAAGAGAAGATCGACAAGGTGTTTAAGTCAATGAGATTTAAGGTGTTCCTTGGTTCATTCCTTGGTTATGCCGGTTATTATCTTGTGCGCAAGAACCTTTCTCTTGCGGCTCCGGATATGATTGCTGAGGGTCTTATCGACAAGCAGGGAGTAGGTATCGCTGCCTCAGCGGTCTCGATTGCCTATGCTTTCAGCAAATTTGTTATGGGAACCTTGTCAGACCGTTCTGACGCAAGAAAGTTCCTGACAGTCGGTCTTGTCATCGCTTCTCTGGTGATGATGGCAGTGGGATTCCTTCCGTTCTCTACTGTGAATCCTGCAATCAATGTGACAATGCTTTTCGTTATGATGCTCTTCGTGGGTGTCCTCTCAGGAATGGGATGGCCTCCTTGCGGACGTATTATGGCATATTGGTTCTCTCAGAATGAGCGAAGCTTCAAGATGTCCCTGTGGAACACTTCGCACACAGTAGGTGCAGGTACACTCGGAGTGATCGCCCTTCTCGGTGTCGGCATATTCGCTGATCTGGGTATAGAGCAGACCTGGAGAGCTAACTTCATCATCCCTTCAGCTTTCGCACTTCTTATCGCGGTGTTCTGCTGGTGGGCTCTTCGTGACACCCCTGAGTCTTGCGGACTTCCTTCAGTAGCTGATTGGAGAAATGACCACTCAGGCGTGAAGACCAAGGAGAAGGTGGGCGAGAAGGTGTCATTCAAGACCCAGCTCTTTGACTATGTGCTCAAGAACAAGTGGATCTGGATGATCGCCCTTGCAAATGCATTCGTGTATATGGTGAGATACGGTATCGGTGACTGGTCTCCTACTTATCTCCAGGAGACAGGCATTATGACTGCAGCCGAGAGCAAGGTAGCTTTCTCTGTACATAACTATGTCGGCGCTGTGGGTACCATCGTTTGCGGATGGGTGTCTGCAAAGTTCTTCAAAGGAAAGTGCGCTCCTCCGAACATCATCTTTATGGCCCTTGTGCTCATCGGCTGTCTCATCTACTGGCAGGTTCCTGCTCTCGCGGCAGCTACAGGCATCGCAGCCAAGACTTGGGTCTATGTAGCCCTCATCCTTATCGGATTCTGCATCTATGGCCCTGTCGCTCTCGTCAGCATCCAGGCGCTCAACCTCGTTCCTAAGAATGCAGCGGGTACAGCTGCAGGTTTCGTAGGTCTCTCAGGCTACCTCATCGGTGACTCACTCCTTTCAAAGATCATCGTCGGTGGTATCGCAGACAAGAGCTGGGATATGGCAAACCTCACAATGGTGATCGGTGCGGCCCTTGGTATCGTGCTCTGCGCGCTTACTCTGAAATCTGAAAAGAAATCCGAATAAAATGAAGAATATATTAAGAAATCTTATTATTCTGTCTGCAGTGCTGCTCTTCGCTTCGTGCGAGAAGCAGCCTGTCGGCGGTAATGACCCTGACAACGGAACGACTCAGACTCTCGAGCTGATGATCAGTCTCCCTGAAAAGATCGAAGGCGCTGCCGGCGATGCCATTTCAGTGAAGTACTATTCCGGCAAGGGCCCTAAGACAGGTGACGTCGTCGTACTGAAGAAGAGTGGAAAGGAGGTTATCTGTAACATCGTTTCCATTGAACCCGACAGTTTCTCGTTCGAGATATCTCCTGAGGTAGAGACCGGCAAGTACTCTTTCTGCATCAGAAGAGGCGAGGTGACAAAGGCCGTGAAGGACGTTCAGTTCAACATCGAGATCCGCGTCGAGGTCGCAGAAAAGGAGGGATATAATATATATGGTATAATAACCTGCGACGAAGCTGGTGTTCCGGGCGTTGTCGTTTCAGACGGAATCGAGACAGCGCTGACAGATGAGAACGGTATATATTACCTCAAATCGGAAGAGTACAACAGGGTTGTCTTTATGTCAGTTCCGAGCGGATATGAGACCGTCGCTGAGGGCGTTGTTCCGAAGATCCACAAGGTGATCGACGGAAATCCTTCCACAACTGAAAGAGTCGACTGGACCCTTACCAAGGTGGACAACACAGACCATATATTATATGTATTAGGCGATATGCACCTTGCCAACAGGACAAATGACCTGAATCAGTTCAATTCGTTTGCTTCTGACATCAATGCGCAGATCGAGGCCAACAAAGGTAAGAGACAGTACGCCGTAACATTGGGTGATATGTCCTGGGACCTCTACTGGTACTCGAATGCATATGACCTTTATTCATATATCGCTACCATCAACGAAAAGGTCAAAGGTATTCAGATCTTCCATACTATCGGAAACCACGACCACGATATGAACTCTGCCGGTGACTTCAACACCGTCACTGCCTTCAAGAACGTTGTGGCTCCGACATATTACTCCTTTAATATAGGTGACATACATTATATTGTACTGGACAACATCCTTTGTACAAATAACGGTACAGGTGACAGAACCTATGATTCGAGCCTTACTCAGGACCAGCTCACCTGGCTTGCGAACGATCTCAAGCACGTCGACAAGTCAAAGAAGCTCGTTGTCACTATGCACGCGCAGATGTACAATGAGAACGGAAAGGCATCAATGGCTTTTGCTTCAGAACTTGAGAAGCTCTGCAGCGGTTATGAGACACACGTACTGAGTGCGCACACACACGTGATCTGGAACAACGATAACCTCGCTACCAAGGGAATATTCCATCACAACAGCGGTGCTATCTGTGGAACTTGGTGGTGGACAGGATCTTACACTCCTGGACTTGGACTCTGCAAGGATGGTTCTCCAGCTGGTTATTATGTCTACAATATGAATGGAACCGACATCAAGTGGCGACTCAAGCCTACCGGACGTGACTTCTCGAAGTCGTTCCGTACATATGACAGAAATTCCATCGTTCTTTCTGCAGACAAGTTCGCTCCTAAGGCAAATGCAAGTAATGCTTCTTCATTCGAGTCAACTGCATCATCCTGGGTGTCACCGGATGACAAGAACTATGTATATTTCAATGTCTTCGACTATGACCCATCGTGGACAATCGAGGTGACAGAGAACGGCAATCAGCTCAAGTATGAGAAGGTGAAGATCAAGGATCCACTGCATCTTGCTGCCTACGAAGCTATGAGATACAATGCCAATGCAAATCCGACATCGAGCTTCAAGGCATATACGATCGATTCGCATATGTTCCGTGTCCAGGCGTCATCGGCAACTTCTACAATCGAGTTCAAGATTACCGACCGTTTCGGCAATGTCTCGACTGAGAGTATGAAGCGCCCTAAGGCATTCTCGATTGCTGCTTACAACAAGTAAGTTCTTAAAACCAAATAACATACTAACTAACACAAATTATCTATGAGATTATTTAAATCTTTCGCAGCTTCTTTGGCTTTGCTTCTCGCAAGCTTCAGTGCTTTTGCACAGACCAGAGAAATCTCCGGTGTTGTACTGGACGCGACCGATTTCCCTCTTATCGGAGTGGCAGTCATCGTTGACGGAACAACAAACGGAGCAATGACAGATGAGAATGGTGCCTTTGCTCTCAGAGTTCCGGCTACCGAAGTTATTCTCAACGTGTCATCGCTTGGTTATGAGACCAAGCTTGTGACTGTTCCTGCAAATCAGGATAAGCTCACAATCTATCTTTCAGAAGACAATATGATGATCGATGAGACCGTCGTTGTCGGTTATGGTACACAGAAGAAGGTGAACCTCACCGGTGCTGTCGGAGTTGTTGACAGCAAGCAGCTCGAGGACAGAACTTCTCACAACCTCAGCGCAATGCTTCAGGGTTCTGTGCCAGGTCTTAACATCTCGACTTCAGCAGGTAGCCCTGGTAGCTCAGGAAGCCTGAACATCCGTGGTGTGGGATCTATCGGTTCAGGCTCTGACACTACACCTCTCGTGCTCATCGACGGTGTTGAGGGTGAGATTGACCGAGTTAACCCTGCCGACGTTGCTTCTATCTCAGTCATCAAGGACGCATCTGCAGCTGCCGTTTACGGTGCCCGTGGTGCATTTGGTGTGATCCTCATCACAACTAAGGGTGGAGATGACAAGTCTGATAAGGCTACAGTACGCTATAGCGGACGTTTCGGTTGGGAGGAGCCTACCACTTCAACTGACTATGAGACAACAGGTTACTGGTCAGCTTACATCCACAATATGTTCTGGAAGGCTGACAATGCCAACTCTAAGTACATCCAGTACACTGACTACGACTTCCAGCAGCTCCTTCTCCGTATAAACGACAAGACTGAGCATCCTGACCGTCCTTGGACAGTGATCGAGAACAGAAATGGTAAGGACACTTATATGTACTAGGCCAACACAGACTGGTGGCACGAGCTCTTCGTAGACCAGCACCCTGTACAGCAGCACCAGATCTCTCTCAGCGGTGGTAACAAGGCTGTCAAGTATTACCTCTCAGGTGCGTTTGACAAGCAGGTAGGTATCGTAAAGGCAAACCCAGACGTATTTACAAAGTACAACCTCCGTTCAAAGATCGACTTCCAGATCAACAAGTACGCTAGAATGAGCAACAACACTGCATTCTACAGCTCTACTTATGACTACGCAGGTGTCGGTAACGTTGAGAACGCTATCGCATACGCAGCTAACCACGGTCTTGCGAACTTCCCGCTCCAGAACCCTGACGGATCTTGGATCTACTCGACTCCACACCTCAACTATAAGGTGGCAAACGGACGTCACATCGTTTACGGAAACGGTTACAACACAAACCTCGACCGCAAGACTGACTTCTCTAACACAACTGAGCTCACAATCAAGCCAGTGAAGCAGTTCAGCCTCGTAGGTAACTTCACTTACAGATTCCACCAGAACCGCAACACCAACAGATCGACCAATATGGTTTACTCTGATTACCCAGGTGTATTCGGAGCCTACACAACTGGTGCCGGTGACAACAACCTCTATGAGACAGTTCAGACTATGAACTATCTTGCAGCCAACGTCTTCGCTACTTATGAAGAGTCATTCGCAAAGGATCACAACTTCAAGGCGATGGCCGGTTTCAACTATGAGTCTTACTACAGAAAAGCTATCGATGCTACAGGTTACGACCTCATCACTGACGAGCTTTCTGACTTCAACCTCATCACAACTACAAGACAGCCTGTTCTTGGTGGTGGACAGACAGTCTACGCTCTCGCAGGTTTCTTCGGCCGTATCAACTATGACTACAAGGGCAGATACCTCCTCGAGATTTCAGGTCGTTACGACGGTACTTCACGCTTCGCTGAGGGTCACCGCTTCGGTTTCTTCCCATCTGCATCAGCAGGTTGGCGTGTTTCTGAGGAGCCTTGGTTCGCACCTGCAAAGGACATCGTAAACAACCTCAAGGTACGTGCTTCATTCGGTAGCCTCGGTAACCAGAAGGTTACAAACAACGCCTGGATGAGAAAGATCACTTTCGACAACTTTGCAGGTTATACATTCGACGGTGCTGCAATGGGACGTTACGCTTCTATTTCTGCTCCTAACGCATCTGACCTTACTTGGGAGACTTCAACTCAGTACAACACTGGTATTGACGCAGGTCTCTTCAATGACAAGCTGATGTTCACAGTCGAGGGCTTCATCCGTGACACCAAGGGTATGCTCCAGCAGGGAGTCGCTCTTCCAGGCGTGTACGGTGCAAACTCACCTCTTATGAACAGTGCTGACCTCCGTACTTCAGGTTATGAGATCTCATTCAGCTGGAGAGATCAGATCGACCTCGGTGGAAAGCCATTCGGCTACAGCATCTCTGCTAACATAAGTGACAACAAGACCATCATCACCAAGTACGACAACCCTGAGAGAACCTTCGCTAAGGACTACTACGAGGGTATGGAGCTCGGTGAGATCTGGGGCTTCGTGACAGACGGTCTCTTCAAGACTGACGCTGAAGCACAGGCATATGCTCAGGAAGTAGACCTCAGCTACATTACAAAGCGTCTTACAGGTGGTTGGCTTGCCGGTGACCTCAAGTATGTTGACCTTGATGGTGACGGAAAGCTCAGCCTCGGTTCTGACACAGTAGACAAGCCAGGTGACCGCAAGATTCTCGGAAATGCAAACGCAACTCTCCAGTACGGTATCACTTTGGGCTTCGACTATATGGGCTTCGACGTTTCGACATTCTTCCAGGGTACAGGTAACCACTACTGGTATCCAAACGATGAGTCAATGGCATTCTGGGGACCTTACTCACGTCCTTACTGCTCATTCATAGCCGATGATTTCCTTGATAACGTATGGTCAGAGGACAATCCTGATGCATACTTCCCACGTCCACGTGCTTACTCAGCATTTACATCAGGTGCTTACCTCTACAACAAGAATGACCGCTATCTTCAGAACATCAGATACCTCAGATTCAAGAACCTCACTGTAGGTTACACTGTACCGCAGGTTGCTACAAAGAAGATCGGTGTCGAGAAGATCCGCGTTTACTTCTCAGGTGAGAACCTTTACTACTGGTCTCCATTCAAGAAGCACAGCAAGTATATTGATCCAGAAGCAGCTTTTGATAGAAGAGACAGCGGTGGATCAACTACTCGTTACAACAACGCATTCTACCCTTGGCAGAAGACTATGATGTTCGGTGTTGACATTACTTTCTAATCAAGTGTAATCATTAAAGAATTTTGAAGATGAAAAAATATTTGATAATTATCGCTGCAGCAGCGCTCGCCTTCGTTTCTTGTGATTTACTTGACAAGGCGCCTTTGTCTGAAATGTCTCCTGAGTCTTACTTCAAGACTGAGCAGGACCTTCAGCTTTTCTCTAATACATTCTACAACAACCTTCTTCCTAAGTCGCCATACGGTTATCAGAGTGACCACTATGTAAAGCAGACAATGTCTGACGAGCTTCACGGTGGTACTTACCGTATCGTTCCTAACTCAGGAAGCGGCTGGTCTTGGGGTGACCTCAGAAAGATGAACACCCTTCTTGCGTACATCGACAACTGTAACGATGAGGATGCAGTTAAGGAGTACACTGCTCTCACAAAGTTCTTCCGCGCTTATTTCTACTTTGAGAAAGTGAAGAGATTCGGAGACGTTCCTTGGATCGATGTTGAGCTCGGCTCTGCTGATGAGGCTCTCTTCAACCCAAGAGACAACCGTGAGGTTGTTATGCAGCATATGCTCGAGGACATCAACTATGCTATCGAGAACCTTCCTGCACCTACATCACAGTTCCGTGTAAACAAGTACACAGCTCTTGCTCTCAAGGCTCAGTTCTGTCTCTTCGAGGGTACATTCAGAAAGTATCACGCCGGTGAGTCTACTTTGACGACTCTTCCTGCTGACGCTGCTGACTACACTTTCTATCTCGAGCAGGCTGCTGACGCTGCAAAGCAGATTATGGACAGCGGCAAGTACTCTCTCTATTCTACAGGCAAGCCAAACGAGGACTACCGCGATATGTTCGTACTCGAGGATTGCGAGGGCAACAAGGAGTACATCTTCGCTATCAAGTTTGACTACGGTCTGGCTATCTTCCATAACGGTACTGCATACGGTCTTCTCCCATCGCAGGGACGTATCGGTGCTACACGTAAGTTCATCGACAGCTACCTTATGAAGGACGGCTCTCGTTTCACTGCAAAGCCAGGTTACGAGTCTATGCAGTTCGCACAGCAGGTTGCTGACCGCGACCCACGTCTTGCACAGTCATTCCGTACAGTAGGTTACAAGCGTATCGACGGAGCAGACATTCTTGCAGCTGACCTTTCATCTAGCTGTACTGGTTACCAGACTATCAAGTGGGTAATGTCTGCAAAGGCTAACGGTGGTGACTCTGACCGTGTTGACCGTTCGACAAGCGACCTCCCTGTATATCGTCTTGGTGAAATCCTCCTCATCTATGCAGAGGCTAAGGCAGAGCTCGGTACCCTCAATCAGGATGACCTCAACAACTCTATCAACCTCCTCCGCAAGAGAGTAGGTATGCCAAGCCTTACTATGGATGTTGACGCTGACCCATATATGACTAACCCTGCAACAGGTTATACTAACTCTAAGCTTCTCGCTTCTCCACAGCTCGCACTCATCCTTGAGATCCGTCGTGAAAGAGCAGTCGAGATGGCACAGGAGGGTAACCGCTGGTACGACCTCGTTCGTTGGAGAGAGGGTAAGTGTATCGAGCAGCCATTCCAGGGTCTCTACTTCCCAGGTCCGGGCGAGTATGACATCAACGAGGACGGCAAGCTCGACTACTGCCTCTATGAAGGTGACGTTAAGCCAAGCTCTAAGGCTACATCAATCCTTAAGATCGGTTCTGAGATTCTTCTCAGCAACGGTAACAACGGATATGTTGAGCCGCATAAGGGTGAGGCAGCACGTTCATTCAACGAGAACAGAGACTACTACTATCCGATCCCAAGCGACGAGCGTTCACTCAACCCTAATCTTACTCAGAATGAGGGATGGGACGACGGTCTTGATTTCTAACAATTAAACAATTGAAGTGATTATGAGATTTTTTAAGAATCTATATAGATCAGCCTTGGTTGCTGTAGCTGGTGTGCTTGCTCTCGCCAGCTGCCAGCCAGAGGAGTCACCGCTCGCAAGAGCGATTATGACCAGCGTTTCCGGACTTCAGTTCGCTGCGACTGGTGCTGAGCCTCAGACTATCACTGTCTACTCAGATGCTGACTGGACAGTTGAGGCACCTGAGTGGGTTACTGTTGATGTTGTCAGCGGTACCCGTACTATGGATGTTACCGTTTCAGTAGGTGATAACCTTCGTGATGGCGCACTTGACAACCCTAAGAAGGACACTATCGTTTTCAAGGGTTACAACCTTCTTGCTACAGCTTACGTTATCGTAAGTCAGGATGGTGACAAGTACCGCGATGTTGTTCCTGCGACTATTTCTGAGGTCCTCAGTATGAAGGATGAAGAAGTCGTTGTTCTTGACGACGTAGCAGTTGTTGCTCTTTCTTCTGATGGTTTCGTTGTAAACGACGGAAATGAGAGTGTATTCGTATCAAGCACAGAGCCTGTTACAGTAGGTGACTGCGTGGATCTATGGGGATCTAAGGGTACAATGAACGGCGTTCCGGCTGTTACAATCTGTGATGATCTCAAGATCGAGCGAAATTTCGCTGTTGTTTATCCATTGGTAAATGACATCACAGCAACAATTGATACATATGCTCCATCAAAGCTCGAGTATGTTGAGCTTGCAGGTTCTCTTGACGGTGTGAATGTATTGGTTGAGGGTGCGACAAAGGTAGGAGCTCTTCTTGCTCATTCATCAGTTGATCTTGCTGCTCTCAACGGACATAATCTGATCGTTAGAGGATTCAGCTTCGGTGCTACAGCTTCTCTCGTCAACATCATCCCAGTTGAGATCGTTGACCTCGGTGTTGATGAGATTATCTACTACTCTGATAACTTCGAGTGGATTTCACCAATGGCTCTTGCTGAGGGTGCAGGCGATGCAGTCGGCACAAATGACCCAAGTGCAACAGCTCCTAACGTATGGAAGATGGCTTCAAGCGCAGACTTCTTCGCTAAGTTCAACGAGATCGGTTACCAGTACCTTTACAGTACAGTGGGTATGACTGAGTTCCAGCCAGGTCCTGCACAGGAGCCTAATTCAAGTGTAGGTAAGGATGGTTCACTCTACATCCAGTCTAACTATCTCAAGTTCGGTCAGACAAGCTACAGCGGTGCTCTCGTACTTCCTGCTCTTACTGCAATCCAGGGCGCAGCTAACATCCAGATCGAGTTTGACTGGTGCTGGCAAGTGACAGGTGCTTACAAGCCAGACATTATGACTCTCTCAGTAGACGCTACTGTAGGTCAGTTTGCAGACACTGCAGCTCCTACAAGTGCAGCCCTTGAGTCAGCTCAGTCAACTGTTGATGGAGAAAGTGCAATCCAGTGGCAGCACGTATGCATCATCCTTGATGGCGCTACTGCTGAGACAGTCCTCACTATCCGTCCTACAAATGCTGACCCAGATGTACAGAACGCAGCAAGACACCAGAACAGATGGTATCTTGACAACATCAAGATCATCGACGCAGGTGGAGTTCCTGTAACACCTCCATCAGGCGGAAAGACTGTTTACTCAGATGATTTCGAGTGGTTCGCTGACCTTGCAACAACAGAAGGAGCAGGTGATGCTGTAGGAACAAACGATCCAGGTACAACAGCTCCAAACGTTTGGAAGATGAACTCAAGCGCTGACTTCTTCGCAAGATTCAACGAGAGAGGCTATCAGTATCTCTACGGAACAGTAGGTGCTACTGAGTTTGCTGCAGGTCCTGCACAGGAGCCAAACTCAGGTGTTGGTAAAGAGGGTTCTCTCTACCTTCAGTCTAACTACCTCAAGTTCGGTCAGTCAAGCTACAACGGAGCTCTCGTTCTCCCGGCTCTCTCAGCAATCGAGGGTACAGCTGATGTAGTTATCGAGTTCGACTGGTGCTGGCACTTGACAGGTGGTATGAAGCCAGACCTTATGACTGTAAGCGTTGACGCAACAGTTGGTCAGTTCCCATCATCAGGAGCAGGCACAAGCCTCGACATCGAGTCTGCGCAGCCAACTGAGGGTGACCTCAGCGAGCTTGCTTGGCAGCACGTTACTCTCGAGCTCAACGGTGCTACAGCAGAGACTGTCCTCACTATCCGTCCTACAAACGCAGACCCATCTATTCAGAACGCTGCAAGAAGCCAGAACAGATGGTACCTCGACAACATCAAGGTAACTACAAAGTAATACCTTGCTTACATACCTCCAGTCGCCGCAGCCTTGGTTGCGGCGACTTTTTTATATGTGAGTACCCTGTTATATGTAAGTTTCTTGTTATGTGCAAGTGTCATATGAGATGTTTATCTGCGTTTTGCATACCTTAATCCAGGCAGACAACGCGATAACTGTTCGGCTGAGATGGAATTTTGTTCCTTTATTATTTCAGCAATCCGATTTAATTTCTTTTCAGGCAAAGTGTATGGAGTTTCCCCTTTGTATGATTTTCCAATAAGCGCATCGATAAGTTCGCATAAAGCTATGTCGTCTAATTTCATATTCCTATTCCTTCCATTTTCATTTGACAACATATGGGTTATGTCAGTTCCTTTCACTCCTGCTTCTATATCATATAGTCTTATAGGTGGCAAGCCGTTTTTGTCCGTTTCTTGTTCTTTTTCCCAAGACTCTCCAGAGAGACGGTTCATAAAATACAGGTAGGTGCGAACTGTGGAAAACTGATGTTCTATATCATTGACATCAATTATGCTTGCCGCCAGTGGCACTCCATTATATCCGGTAACTACGTGTGAAGGTAGTTTGTGTCTGCTTGGAAGCTGACAGAACGGCAGCTTGCCAGTTGCTGCCATATGACCGAGCTCTTTGACAAATGCAGCATTGACAGAGGAAAACTCATATTCGAAAGGGGTTTTGCATATGCCGTGGTGCAGGGGATTGCGAAGGATATAAGCAATCGCAGTCAACAGGTGAGCCAAGCCCTGAATCTCAAGTTTGAAAAAGTTTCGTTCTCCTAATCTTCCCCGTCGATTATATTTACTATCGAAATAACGGGTATATGAGTACCTGAAGGCTTTCGTGAATTTCTTCAGGTTACTGCCTCTTATGCATATGTGTACGTGGTTGGACATCAGACAATAAGCCAATAGCCTCATCTCAGCCTCGTGTGCTGCAATGCATAGACATACAATACCGTGAATATAATCTTCCCTTGTCCTGAATAATAATTCATTATCGCAGGACCAGCATAAATGATACGTTCTTTTCATAATTACTGCGTTTATTTATTTTATACTCAAAGGTATAGCAGTAGCTCTTCAGGCTGTTAAAGAAAAAGAAAAATGTGGCGAAAAAAATGTTAAAAATTTATTTTTAACGTGCAGCGACGCAAGCTTTTTTCTTCAAATACTTGCGTCGCTGCAAGAAAACGTTCGATTTCTACAAATATGTGTCGCGACGCAAGTTTTTTACCTCTTTTTCTTGCGTCGCGGTGCGAATCATAAATACTGCAGCGACGCAAGCTTATCAGTCATAAACCTTGCGTCGCGGATCTGTTAACCTTGCCTCGCGGATCTCTTTGAGAATGACCGTCACAGGTCAAAAGAGCAGATTTTATATAAATACTGCATCCCAACCGGTAGCTACGTCCAGAATTATGACTATCTTTATAGGATTAAATTTTTGAGTGAGTAGAGTGGTCTTAAAGATGGCTGAAATACTCTTTTAGGATTTTGAACCTATGAAAAAGTACGGAATCATCATCATTACAATTCTTTTACTTTTGCCGGCGTGTCGTCTCTCAGCTCAGTCGACCGGAAACAGAGTCGGCTTCACTGTACACGAGTTTTCAGTAGGTGGCGGACTTTATAATGACGGCTATCATAACCGCCCGGTGTATTCGGCTTCATATCTTCTCGGAAGGCATTTCGATGAGAGGGGGTTCGGAGGAATTTCTGCTGTATGTACGTATAATTCCTATTATGTCGGATATATGTATGCAGGTGAGAGGGTTTATGATGAGACCTTCGCTCTCCGTATACTTCTCAATGGAAGGTATCACTTCTGCAAGGATAAGTTCAGTCCTTATGTCGGTGTTGAGTTCGGCCCCGCTTACATACCAGGTTATGCCAAGACTATGCAGCCCTATGGAGGCTGTCAGCTAGGAGTGAGATGGCTTCTCAAGACGCACAGGATGATAGGATTCCAGATAGAGCCGGGTGTCTGCACCAACGGCTATAAGGAAGTGCTGTTCAAGTTCATATATGAATTTATTTAATAACACATATTTATGAGACGTTTAATTCTTACATTGGCAGCTATGGCTGCGTTTTTCCAGCTTTCTGCTGCACAGGATTACCTTCCCAAGTGGCAGGAGGGATATATGGACATCCACACTATCGCTACTGGTAGAGGCGATGCGACTTTCATCGTTATGCCTGACGGTACGACATTGATGATTGATGCAGGTGACAACGGTAAAATCAAAGACCCGCAGCATCCTGACACAACAAAGAGGGCAGGCGAGTGGCAGGCCATATATATGAAGAAGGTTATGGAAGAACTTCCAAGCAAGACCAAGGTGGATTATGCTATGATCACTCACTTCCACGATGACCATATGGGTGCTGTCCTTCAGATGCTTCCAGGAAAGAACGGTTATGGCCTTTCCGGAATTACCCTCGTGGGCGAGTTTGTGGATTTCGGCACTCTCATCGACAGAGACTATCCAGACTACAACTTCCCTTCAAGAAAGAAGATCGAAGGAGCCAACAAGGGATTTATGCCGGAGTACTTCAAGTTCATCGAGTACAAGAAGGCCCAGGGAATGAAGATGGAGCGTTTCGACATCGGTGGCCTTAACCAGATCAAGATGCTGAACAACCCTAAGAAGTACAAGAATATCTTTGAAATCCGCAATCTCGCAGCCAATGGTGAGGTCTGGACAGGAAAGGGAACAGAGTCTGCAAAGCAGTACACAGGTGATCCTACTCTCTTTGACGAGAATGTAAACTCTACAGCCCTTGTGATCACTTACGGTAACTTCAGGTACTTCAACGGCGGTGACCTCAGCGGCGGAAACTGGCCGTCATACAAGTCAAATGAAAGGGATATGGAGACACCTGTAGCCAAGGTCTGCGGCAACGTAGATGTCATCAAGGCAAACCACCACGGCTACTATGACTCCTGCAACGGCTTCTTTATGAACACCCTCTCTCCAGAGGTTGTGGTTGTGGACGCACGAAGCAACAACCATCCTGTTCCTTCTACAATGACAAGAATGACAGACAAGCTCGTATGGCCTGACCAGGGCGAGTTCTACATCACAGTGGACAAGGCTCGTGAGAAACTCAGCGAGGAACTCTGGAACCACTTCAAGCCTTGGGGCCACATCGTGGTGCGCGTCTATGAGGGCGGTAAGGAGTACCAGGTGTTTGTCCTTGATCCGGACAGACTCGACTATCCTATCAAGTACGTTTCAGAGATAAAGACAGCAGGAGTAGAGTAATATGAAGAAGATATTGATGATTCTTCTTGCGGCGGTTGCATTGAATACAACCGCTCAGGCAAGAAAAGTGACAGGAAAGGTGGTTTCAGGAGGCGAGAAGCTTTCAGGAGTCATCGTGACCGACGGAACCAGCTTCACTCAGACAAAGAAGAACGGAAAGTTCTCGTTCGACATAAAGGACGATGCGGAGTTCGTGTACATCGTGACCCCTGCAGGTTATGCTGCAGACTGGTCTACAGGAGTCCCTGCGTTCTATCAGTGCGCTGAAGGAAAGGACAATTTTGTCTTCGACCTCCTCAAGACAGACAACTCGGGTGACTACTCAATAATCGCTGTGAGTGACCCTCAGACAAAGACCAAGAAGCACTTCTCGCAATTTGCTGCAGAACCTATGGCAGAACTCTGCGAAGCTGCTGCTGATCTCGAAGGAGCAGTGGCAGGAATCATTCTCGGCGACATCTGCTGGGATTCGCTCGAACTTCTTGAGGACTACAAGGCGGAAATCGTCCGTACAGGCATTCCGTTCTATCCTGTTGTGGGCAACCACGACCACGAGCTGGAAGCAGAAGGCGACATTCAGACCACAGCAAAATACAGGGCGATTATGGGTCCCGAGAATTACGCCTTCTTCCTTGGAAAGGATGTCGTGATCGCTTTGGACAACATCATCTATGAGACACAGAAGAAATATGAGGAAGGTTACGCACCTCACGTCCTGGCTTTTGTCCAGGGCCTCGAGCAGCTTCTTCCGGAAGATGCGCACATCTATGTCGTGCAGCACGGAACCACTTACAGATGGTTTGAGAAGGAGAGATGGGTAGTTGCAACAAAGGAGTTCCTCGATATCCTTAAAGACCGTAAAGTGAGCTTCATATCAGGCCACACCCACATAGCCAACAATATGATCTATGGTGAAAATGTGGTCGAGCACAACGTCGCAGCCATCTGTGCTTCGTGGTGGGACACCTACTACTGCACAGACGGAACACCGAGCGGCTACAAGGTCTTCACCTGCAAGGACGGCGAGCTCGAGTGGTACTACAAATCACTGGGCAAGGACAAGGACTACCAGGTAGAGTTCTTTATGCCAGGAGAGACCCCACATCACGCAGAGTGCGTTGTCGCAAATGTATGGGACTGGGATCCAGAATGGAAAGTCGAGTGGTATCAGGACGGAAAATATATGGGCGTCCTCGATCCTACATTCGACCTCTCGCCTAACTACATCGCAGACATCAACAGGGCATTCGAAGGCAAGACAATCCCTAACTACAAGAAGCCGCGTCACAACTGGCACTATTTCGCGGCAAAGCCAGGAAAGGACGCGAAGACCGTGAAGGTGGTAGTGACAAGCCGCTTCGGCCAGCAGTGGGAATGCGAGGTGGATATGACGAAATATGCCGACGGCCAGTTTGAAAATATATGGCCGGAGCAGATACCTGAGAACGCAGTGCAGATCCTCAAGGATTCAGGAATATTTTAATTTAAGGATATATGAAAAGATTGTTATTGATCCTTCTCGCATTCGGAGCGGTCTCTGTTGCTGCTGACGCGAGAAAAGTGAAGGGAAGCGTAGTCTCCGGAGAGGAAAATCTCTCGGGAGTTATCGTGACCGACGGAACTAATTTCACTCAGACCAAGAAGAACGGAAAGTTCTCGTTCGACATAAAGGACGATGCAGATTTTGTTTACATCGTTACTCCTGCAGGATATGCAGGCGACTGGTCAGCAGGTGTTCCAGCCTTCTTCAAGAAGGCGGAAGGCTGCTCGAAGTTCGAGTTCGATCTTGTAAAGACTCAGACCGGAAGCCCTGATTATCAGATTGTTGCTGTTGCTGACCCTCAGCCGAATACAGAAGAGCATTCAAAGATGTTTGAGGGCGAGCCGCTTGCTGATCTGAGCAAGACTACTAACGCTCTCGGCCTTCAGGCAATAGGTATCGCACTTGGTGACATCAGCTGGGACAACCCTGTCCTTCTCGAGAACTGGAAACGCCAGATCGTGCGCACCGGCATCCCTTTCTATCCTGCAATCGGCAACCACGACCACGTGGGCAAGCAGGGCGGAGACTACCAGAGCTCGGCTGAGTACAGAAACAGAATGTGCCCTGAGAACTACGCCTTCTTTATCGGCAATGACATTTTCTTCTCTGTAGACAACATCATCTTCAGCGCCGACAAGGGCTATGAGGAAGGATATGCAGACCACGTGCTCGCATTCGTGAAGGGTGTGATGAAATATGTCCCTGAGACAGCAGGAGTATATGTGGCACAGCATTCTCCAATCGCTGGCCGCGATGTGGGCAAGACAATCATCAACAAGGACAAGATGTTCGATCTGCTCAAGGGTCATAAGGCTGTGTTCCTTTCAGGACATAACCACCAGAGCAAGAGCTACACTTACGGCAAGAACATCGTTGAGTTCAACATCCCGGCTCTTTCAGGAGATGTATGGGAGTCGTACCACTGTTCTGACGGAACACCAAGAGGTTACAAGGTGTTCACCAAGAAGAACGGCAAGCTTACCTGGTACTACAAGTCAGTTGGCCACGACAAGGATTTCCAGGTGGAGATCCACAAGCCTGGCCAGACCTGGAGACATCCGAACAGCGTTGTAGCCAACGTTTGGGACTGGGATCCTGAGTGGAAGGTCGAGTGGTTCGAGGACGGAAAGGCTATGGGCCCAATGGAAATGATAAGAGAAACTTCTCCTATCCACATTATGGAGCTCAAGACAAAGTACGATGCTCTCGGAAAGACTCCTTCTTCTTGGAAGACTTCAAAGGTGACAGGCCACCATTTCGCAGCTACTCCAAGCCAGTACGCAAAGATCGTGACTGTGGCAGTGACAAGCCGTTTCGGTCAGACTTGGGTGTACGATGTGAATATGTCTGAATATATCGACGTCCAGGCACACAGAGGTGGCGCCGGCCTTATGCCGGAGAACACCATCGAGGCGATGAAGCACGCTTTGGATATGGGAGTCAACACCCTCGAGCTTGACCTTCAGATCAGCCAGGATGGCCAGATCGTGGTTTCGCACGACCCATATTTCCACCATCGCTATGCTACACGACCTGACGGAACCGTCATAACAAAGGACGATCCGAAGGAATATATCTACACTATGCCGTACAGCGAAGTCGTGAAGTACGATGTTGGTAAGCGTCCAAGCGAGGTGTGGCCGGAGAAGGCTTGCCTCGAGACTGTGAAGCCGCTTGCTGAAGACCTTATTGACTTTGTAGAGACATACACCAAGGAGAACGGGCTTTCTCCAGTACGCTACAACATCGAGGTGAAGTCAAAGAATGCAAAGGGTGAGGGTACTGACTGGCCGACATATGACCACTTTGCTACAGAGTGCTGCAAGTTCCTCATTTCAAAGCAGCTTGGTGACAGACTTGTAGTCCAGAGCTTCGACACAAGGGCACTCAACTATATGCACGAGAAGTACCCTGAGCTCATCCTTTCGTACCTCGTGGATGCAAAGGCTCCTGAGTTTGAAAAGTATATGGCTATGCTCAACTTCACCCCACAGTGGCTCAGCCCTCATCACACAATAACCGATGAGACCCTCGTCAAGAAATGCCACGAGATGGGTATGAAGATAGTCCCTTGGACAGTGGACAAACCGGAAGACATCAAGAGAATGATCGACCTCAAAGTAGATGCAATCATCTCGAACTACCCAGATAGAGTCCTGATGCAGACAAGAGGCTACACAATCCCTTGGCACCAGTAATAATACGAAAAGAAGGTGACTAATAAGTGATTTAGTCACCTTCTTTTGTATTTATATGGATATGACGACAGTGGCGGTAGGGTAAGTTTGGCTTGGTTCCGTCGGAACAAGTTCCGACTGCATCCTTCCCACGACTTCGTCGCGGGCCCCTCCCTCTAATATGGCCGAGGGTGGCCATACCATCCAAACTTACCCTACCACCACTTCCTAGCCCTTTCTATTATGCGGCGACGCAGTTTTTTTGCCAGATTTCCTTGCGTCGCTGCGAGATACCACATCAAATACACCTATATACTCTCGCGACGCAAGTATTTCGCCTGATTTTCTTGCGTCGCTGCACTTTTGTGATGAATTTTAGGGGTGGTTGTACACGAAAATGCCCTTTTTGTGTACAACACTGCGTTAGCTTTGCAATATTCTCTGTCTTTAGCTAGACTCTTTCGCTTTATATGTTTTCGGAGAGTTCAAGCCAGCGGAGTTCTTTTTCGTCTATGAGGTTGATGAGCTGGCCTACTCTTTCGGAGGCTGTCTGGAGCTGGTCGAATGGAAGAGTGCCGCTGCTGAGTTTGGCTTCGAGGTCGGCTTTTTCTGCAGCAAGTGATTCGAGGTCTTTTTCAAGCTGTTCGAACTCTCTCTGCTCCTTGAATGTGAGCTTCTTCTTTTTGGCTGGTGCTTCCTGAGGAGTGGCCTTTGCCGCTTCCTTTGCAGCCTTTTCCTTTGCTGCTTTTTCTTCTGCGCGTGCGGCGGATTTCTGCTCGGCCTCATATTCCTTTATATATTCCCTGTACTCGCTGTAGCTTCCGATGAAGTCCTTCACTACGCCGTCGCCGCAGAATATGAAGAGGTGATCCACGAGCTTGTCGAGGAAGTGGCGGTCGTGGGATACGATGATCAGTGAACCGTTGAACTCCTTGAGGTATTCTTCGAGGATGTTGAGGGTCACGATGTCCAGGTCGTTGGTCGGCTCGTCGAGGATGAGGAGATTCGGCTGCTGCATAAGGATCGTGAGCAGGTAGAGACGGCGTCTTTCGCCTCCGCTGAGCTTTTCGATCTTGTTGTTGAGCATTTCGTGGGGGAAGAGGAACCTGTTCAGGAGCCAGGTGTCGTTGACTATGTCAAGGACGGTGTCCTGCGGATTGAACGACATTCCGCTCTGGTGATAGTAGCCTATCTTGAGAGATTCTCCGCGCTCAATTGTGCCGGTCAGAATGCCTGGGTCGTCTTCGAAGAATCTGCCTGTAAGGATGTTGAGGAAAGTGGACTTTCCAGCTCCGTTACGGCCGACAATGCCGACTTTCTCATAACGCTGGAAGTTGTAGGTGAACTTGTCCAGGTAGCAGTCCTCGCCATAGTAGAAGCTGAGGTCCTTGCAGTTGATGATCTTTGTACCAAGTCTTGTGGAACCTTTGATCGGGTCCATATTGACCTGTTTCTGTGAGTAGACCTGAGACGCACGGTCCTTGAGGTCATAGAAGGCATTTATGCGGTAGCGGGCCTTGCCTGTGCGGGCGCACGGAGTGCTGCGTATCCACTCGAGCTCCCTGCGGAGGATGTTCCTTACCTTGTCTGTCTCGGCATTGTAGTTGGCTATCCTCTCTTCGCGTTTCTCCAGAAAGTTTTGATAATCACCCTTATAGGTGTAGACTGCTCCGTGATCCATTTCCATCACGGTGTTGCACACCCTGTCGAGGAAATAGCGGTCGTGGGTCACCATAAACAGGGTGCAACGCGAACGCTTGAGGTAGCCTTCGAGGAACTCGATGGCGTCGATGTCCAGGTGGTTGGTCGGCTCGTCCATTATCAGGAATTCGGCCTCTGTAGCAAGCATCTGAGTGATGGCTACTCTCTTCACTTCACCTCCTGAGAGCTCCTTCATCTTCTGCTCCGGGTCAGGGAGATTGAAATTGGTGAGGAGTTTGAGGACTCGTCTTTCGTATTCCCAGAAGTGCTCCTGGTCGAGGTCTTTGGTGAAGGCCGTGCTGGAGTCCATTATCTGTGTGAAGATGCTCTTCTCAGGATCGAAGTCGTACTCCTGCTCCAGGAAGGCAATCTTGATGTCCTTGAGGAACATTATCTTTCCGCCTGAATCAGACTTGTCCTTACCCGCAAGAATCCTCATAAGAGAGGTCTTGCCGGTGCCGTTAGGGGCAATGAGAGCGATCTTGTCGCCCTCATTGATATTGAATCCGATCTTCTCGAAAAGGACCTTCGGTCCATAACTCTTCGATATATTTTCAATCTGTAGATAACTTGCCATCTGATTATCTGAAGAATTTGTCTACTTCTTTAACTGTTTCCGGGAGGGCGAAGACCGCTACGCGGTCGTAGGCCTGGATGTGAGTGTCACCGACTGCGATGTAGGACTCGTTGCCTCGGATGATACCTCCGATGATGGCATTCTTCGGGAAGTTCATATCCTTGAGCGGCTTCTTCGTGATCGCCGTATCCGGCGAAACGATATATTCAAGAACCTCCGCATTCGTTCCACTCATATATTTGATGAACCTCACCTTGTCACTGAGCGTGAACTTGAAGATCCTGCCAGCTGTGATGAGCTTCTTGTTGATCACAGCATCCACTCCCATACTCTCCGCCAGGCGGATATATTCGATATTCTCGACCTCTGCGATTGTCCTCGCCACGCCGAGACTCTTTGCTGCCACACTCGCGAGAATGTTCGTCTCCGAATTGTTGGTCACCGCGACGAATGCGTCATATTCCTTGATAGACTCCTCAAGGAGCATATCCGAATTTCGTCCGTCACCGTTTACCACCACCACATTGTTCGGCAGCTTGTCCGAGAGTTCAAGGCATTTCTCCCTGTTCATCTCGATGAGCTTCACCGACTCGATCTGCTTTGCCATCTGTCTTGCAAGGATCTCTCCTGTCGGACTTCCGCCGAGGATCATCACGCTGTTCACTTCGATGTTGCGCTTGCCGATGTAGGTCATCAGCATGTCCATTCCCTCTCTCTTTGACACGATGAACACCAGGTCGTGGTACTTGAATTTAGTGTCGAACTTAGGGATGATGGTCTTGTCACCGCGGGCGATGGCTACAACTCGGAATTTCTGTCCGTCTTCCGCTGCCACTGCACTGAACTCCGCCATGTTCATACCGATGAGAGGGGAGTCCTCGTCGAGCTTGAACACTCCGATCTGGAGTTTTCCTCTTGCAAAGTCCATCGACTCGCTTGAAGCTGTCCTTTTCAGGAGTTCTGCAATCTCTCCTGCCGCAATCTTCTCAGGGTAGAACATCAGGTCTATACCCATCTCGGTGAAGAGGTACCTGTTCTCATATGAGAGGTACTCCTCGTTGTTGATACGGGCTGTCACCTTCTTGCTTCCGAGCTTCTTGGCGAGCATCGCGCTGACGATGTTCACGTCCTGTGAGGCTGACGGATTCACTGCAATGAAGAGGTCGGCGTGTTCTGCACCGGCCCTCTGAAGCACTTCGATTGCTGAAGGGTTACCTTCTACGGTCACGACATCCGCATTGGCCGAGAGGGCTTCCAGTCTTTCCGGAACCTGGTCAATCACTGTGATGTCATTTGCCTCATTGCTGAGCATCTTTGCAAGGTGTGATCCTACTTCACCTGCTCCTGCGATGATGATTTTCATAATATATTCAGTTTATTTCTTCTGCATCGTCTTTCGGATGCTTTCGAATACTTTCTCTCCTTTAAATATGGACTGGAGAATGATCCATTTAGGGTAGATTCCTCTTACCTGTGCCGTTGCCGGCCTGCTTCGGAGGTAATCCTCGACCTCTGACTTGGCTGGTTTCCTCATCAGTTTTGTGCTGTCCTTGTAGGCCTTCAGGACCGCTTTGAAGCAGTCAGCCTTGAATGTCAGAAGATAGACTGCTGCTGATGCTGCGTCAAGCAACTGTCTGAATGTCAGCACTCTATTTGCTTTCCTGTGGCCTTTGAGTGCGGCTTTGTGTTCTGGCAGGCCAGCCTTCAGAAACTCCAATGCGAAGGTCTTGCTCAAGTTGTTTGAGAGCATAAGCCTGTTGTTCCTGAAGTTCAGGTAAAGCTTGAATGGTGAGGTCGCAGGGAGGGTTCCTCCTCCGACGTGGTACACAACCGATTCCGGCACCACTGTCACCTTCCAGCCTTCCAGCTGCATCCTCCAGCACAGGTCTATCTCTTCCATATGTGCGAAGAACCTGTCGTCCAGGCCTCCAAGCCTGCGGTAGACTTCGCTTCTTACCGCAAGGCAGGCTCCGGTCGCCCAGAATACGTCAGCAGGGGAGTCATACTGGCCATTATCTGTCTCGAGGCGCTTCAAGACGCGGCCTCGGCAGAGAGGGTAGCCATAGCGGTCAATATATCCGCCTGCTGCGCCGGCATATTCGAACCTGTCGCGCTCCTGCCAGCTGTGCAGCTTCGGAGCGCAGGCCCCGCACTCGGGATGTTCCTCCATCCAGCTGACTATAGGTGTGAGCCAGTCCGGGGTGACTTCTATGTCTGAGTTTATGAGGACAAAAAGGTCTGAATCTATCTGCTCGAAAGCCTTGTTGTAGCCTCCTGTGAAGCCGTGGTTCTTATCGAATGCAATTGTCCTTACTTGAGGGAACATCTCTGACATAACCTTAAGCGATCCGTCTGTGGATGCGTTGTCGGCCACGATCACTTCCGCACCTTCAACCTTTTCGACAGAGCGCAGAAGGCCCGGAAGGAATTCCTTGAGAAATCCTTCCGTGTTCCAGTTCAGTATGACAACTGCTGTCTTCAATGTAGTCGGTCTATATTAGTGGCAGCCGCATCCGCAGTCGCTGTCGCCGCAACCGCAGTCATCGCCGTGGCATCCGCCGCTGCATCCGCCACCGTGGCATCCGCCGCAGCCGTTGGTGTGGACATATTCTCCGTGAAGGCCCTCTGTGAGCTCTTTCTCGGTTGCTTCACGCACTGAGATGATCTCTCCTGTAAAGTGGAGGGTCTTGCCTGCCATCTGGTGGTTGAGGTCCATCTTGACGCTGTCCTCAGTGACTTCGAGAACTACTCCAGGGATCACTCCGCCCATACTGTTCATCATAGGGATGGTGTTTCCCGGTACGAGAAGGTCCTCGCGGATCTCGCCGTTAACTTCGAATGCTGCCTTAGGAAGATCGATGATCCTGCTTGGGTCCACTTCGCCGTAAGAGTCTGCTGCAGCGAGGGTTACATCGAACTTGTCGCCGGGCTCCATTCCTTCGATGGCTGCTTCGAGCTTTGGAAGGAGGCTGCCGGTGGCGTGTATATAGTCAAGTGGTCTTTCCTTTGTTGTGCGGTCAACGATCTGACCTTCAACTTCGAGGTCGTAGCTGAATTCAACTACTGCGTTAGATACGATTTTCATATTTTAAAAGTTATATTATATATTCAAATTATTCAACTTATCTCTTTTTTCAACGTAGTACATAAATATAAAAATATGAACTACAATATTATGCGGAGAAGTAGACTCCTTCGAAGGCTAGGGTCGGGATCTGCCAGCGTGAGCTTGGGCGGGCGTCGGATCCTGCCGCTATGAGGCTGTTCCACAGCTCCAGGATGTTGCCCGTGATAAGCATCTCGCGTACAGGGTGGGTGAGCTTGCCCTTGCTGAAGGCAAATCCCTCCACTCCGAACGAGAAATCGCCGGTAACCGGGTTGCAGTTACCTCCGTTGAAGCCGGTTACGAGTATTCCGTTGCCGCTCAGCTTCAATATATCCTCCAAAGATAATTCTTTTTCTTCTGATGACAAGGTCTGTCCCTTGATATACGGCATCAGACAAGGTCTTGAAACATCCTCTACCGTAGGCTCTATGCCCATCTTGTTGGCGAGGTAAGTGTTTACAAAGTACCTCTGCACGACTCCGTTCAGGATGACCGGAGCGTCGGCTGTCGCTACACCTTCGGTGTCGAACAGCCTCGATCCGTTCTTGCCCGGAGTCCTCGGAAGGTCCATAAGAGTAAGTCCTTCCGAGAAAATCTGCTTGCCGACGCTGTCCTCCAGGAAGGACATCTTCTGCTGGATTGCAGATGCGTTCAAGGCATTGATGAGCGGAGTCACGACTCTTGATGAGATGGTGTTCTCCAGTACCATTCTGTACCTGCCGCTCTTGCGTTTCTGTGGGTTAATCTGCCTTGCAGCCCTCTCCAAGGCCTTTCCGCTTACTGCAGTGAAGTCGATCTCCGCTGCCTTGTGGCTGGTCTGCCACCAGTAGCCGCTGTACTTGCAGCCTTCGGTGTCTTCGATGGTGATCTCAGCGAATGTACCGTAAGAAGTCTCCTTATGACGGCCTTCGAAACCCTGTGAATCCACTGTGTAGTTGTCGTCAGCAGTGCAGGAGAACTCACATTCCTCTGAGATAATCCTGTATGGTCGGTCAGTCTCCTGTACAAGCTTTTCGTAGCTGCTCATACGGTAGGCGTCTGTGAGAGCCTTGTCACTATCGAAACTGTAGTAAGCCTCATCGAAAAGCCCCAACTCATTGCCTGTAACAGCGTCTTTGGCAGTCCTTTCCATAGCCGGAAGTGTCCTGGCCTTGTCTTCGCCAAGCATTCTGACCATCTCCACAGCTTTGCGGATGAAATCCTGCAACTCATTCTCTTCCAGTCTGTTGGTTGAGAATGTACCGTACCTTCCATTGGCGAAAAGGTAGATGTACACAGACCTGTCAGCCGAATGGGTGGCCTTGTCCAGCTGCCCGTTCAGCAGTGTGTATGCGTCAGTCACGCATTTTCCTAAAGTCACTCGCGCAGCATCCGCTCCCGCCTGGGCGGCGAAGCTGATGCACTTCTTCGCGAGTTCGATTTCATATCCCTTGATCATTACTGTTCTCCTCCTACTGTAAGACTTCCGATCAGCACTGTCGGCATTCCGCACGACACTGCCACGCTCTGCTCCTTGCCGCAGGTCCAGGTGCCGTTGTCGATCTTGAGGTCGTTGCCGACCGCCTTGATGTCAGCGAGCGCCTGCGGGCCGTTTCCTATTATATTTATATCCTTGACAGGAGCCGTAAGGCGTCCGTTTTCTATCATATATCCGCTCTTGACGAAGAATGTGAAGTCGCCCTCGCCGATCTTTACCTGGCCGTTCGAGAATTCGTCCACATATATTCCGTTTGACACCGAGGCGATGATGTCAGACGGGTTTGCGTCGCCGCTTTCCATATATGTCGCCCTCATTCGAGGGATAGGGTTGTAGCGGAAGTTCTCCCTGCGGCCGTTTCCGGTCGGTGTCACGCCGTACCACGCAGCGCTTATCCTGTCGTGGAGGTACGAGCAGAGGATGCCGTCCTTGACCATATATGTCTTCTCGCCCGGTACTCCTTCGTCGTCGTAATTGCCTGCACCTCTGTTCATTGCGAGTGTGCCGTCATCCACCACGTTGACCCCTTCCGGACAGACTCTCTTGCCGAGCTTGTCTGAGAAGATGGACTGGCCCTTTCTGTTGAAGTCGGCCTCGAATGCGTGGCCCATAGCCTCGTGAAGGAGGATGCCTGAGGCTCCCGCTCCCATCACGACACTCATCTGTCCGCCCTTTGGCCTTGTTGCCTCGAATCTCTGGTCGATTCCGGATGTGATCTCCTTTGCAATCTCATCCATCAGGGCAGGGCCTATGAGTTCGGCACCGGTACGGAAACTTCTGGCCACGCTCTTGTTTTCAGTCTTTCCGTCCTGCTGGAACACAGCTGTCGCGCTTACGCTTGCCACAGGTCTTGTGTCATAGGTCAGCTCTCCGAGAGAATTGTACATCATCACGTCGGTTACTGAGTCTGAAAGCCTTATCACTACCTTCACTATCCTGTTGTCGCGTGAGAATATCTTCTTCTCAAGCTCCTGAAGGAAAGGCAGGAATGTGTCCGCTCCCTGTTCTCTCCAGTTCTGCTGCATAGGGTAGAGGTCCAGTCTTCTGTCCTTTACACCGCAGTAGGCTACCGGTGCCGCAACTGTGCCTCTGGCTATCGCAGAAGCCGCTTTTGCTGCGCAGAGCATATCCTCCATATCGGTGTTTTCGGAGTAGGCATAGCCTGTCTTCTCTCCTTTGAGCACGCGGATTCCCACGCCGTAGTCGGTGTGGAATCCTCCGGAGGAAACTACGCCGTCCTTGAGCATAAGGTTGAAATAGGTTGTGTGTTCGAAATAGAGGTCGCTGTAGTCTCCTCCGTACGAAAGTGCTGTCGAGACCAGCGTCTGCAGCTGGTTCTCGGTTACTTTGAATATATCCAGATACTTATTCTTCATCTCAAGTTTCGCAAGTGGTAAATTATTGATTTATTGAAGGTTGGTGAAACTTGCGAAACTTTTTCCCACCTCACCTTCTATGTTTACGTTACCTTTCCCCTAAATCCCCTTTCTCGGAAAGGGGACTTTCTATCGACCTAAAGGTCTCAAAAACAAGGTACTTTCGCACTTGCGAAAGTTAAGTTCTTGATCATCTATGTCTATAGTGACAGGATCTCTCCCGTCTCTTCTTCAATCTTTTTCTTCTCCTGCGCCATCGCCTGGATGGTCTGGTAGGTCTCCTCGTCCCTGATGTTTATCACGTCGTTCTTGGAGCCCTCGGCTATGACGCGGAACGGAATCTGGGAATTGTCGGCGAGGATCCATCTCTCGCACATCGGCGCGTAGTATTGGAAGAAGTAATATATACCCACGCTGTAGCGTCGTCGGATGGTCTCTTCAGGAATATTGTGACCGCCCGCTTCGACCCTCGCACGCACACGCTCGATGGCGAGTTCAGGTGATTTGAGCCAGAAATATAACAACGTCACGTTGTAACCTGCCTCCTGAGCCATCTTGGCCGTCTTGATCAGCGTTCTGGTGGCAAGGGTGGTCTCGATAGCGAAGTCCTGCTGCCTCTTGAGGAGGTAGCGGATCTTCATCAGCATATATCTGCTGGCCTGGATCGAGGCCTTCTCAGGATTGAAGGGGGAGAGGCCCTTGGCGAATTCGTCGGAATTCACAAACTCCCTGCAGTCGAGCATTTCGGGCAGCAGAGAATAGGAGGCGGTGGTCTTGCCCGCTCCGTTGCATCCTGATATTATATATAATGTAGGCATATAGATATATATCAAAAATCACTTGTTTGTTACACCGTAACCGAAGAGGGCGAAGTCGCCCTTGCAAGGGTCTTCCGGCCATATTTCCTTGAACGCTTCAGTGATCTCCACGGCTGTGGCCAGGTCCTTCTGCCTGCGGCAGGTCAGTCCCAGCGCCGTCGCCTGCTCATATACGTGGACATCGAGCGGTAATATCAGCGCCGACTTTTCGCTCTTCTTCCACACTCCCAGGTCCACCTTGCCGTCGTCGCGCACAAGCCACCTGCGCATCATACTGATCTTCTTGTTGGGAGCCCTGCGGTCCTCCTTCTGTCCGAATATTTCCGTCCTGATCTGAGCGTCGCTGAGCCCCTCGATGCTGCCGGTCTTTTCATATATTCCTTTCAGCCTTGAACATATGGCAGCGAACTCGCTCCATTTGACCGTGCGGTGCAGGCTTGCGTTTTCATCGCGGTAGTCTCCAGCCATTACGTAGTCATATGGCTTCCAGCACATCTCGTCAAACATCCTGCCGCAGTCGCGCACTATCATCGCACGCCTTCCCCAGGCAAGGTGCGCTGAAAGCAGCGCCGAGATCTCGACGTCTGCAAGCGAAGCCTCGCCGGCTTCATATTTCCGTGCGAAACCGGTAGGGAATGCGATGGGGTCTTCCTGGAAATACTTCGGGTCGTTGTACTCCTGCGCCCATCCGATGAGGGTGTCTTTCAATGCGATGTCCATAAGAGTACAAATATAATAAAAAAAGGTCGGCTACGTGCGTGTAACCGACCTTTTTATGATGCTTGAGTACTGTCTTACTTTGTAGCTGACTCGATGCGCTTCATGTTAGCGAACATAAAGATTCCTGCAACGAGGCAGATAGCGATGAGTACTACCCAGATAGCCCAGAGAGGAATTCTCATCCAGAGGAGACCAGGTACAGACACGAGGTAGTTTCCGATCGCTGTAGCAGCGAACCATCCACCCATCATCATACCCTTGTACTTAGGAGGAGCAACCTTAGACACGAATGAGATACCCATTGGTGAAAGGAGGAGCTCAGCGAATGTGAGTACGAGGTAAGTGCTGATAAGCCAGCTTGGTGACACGAGGTCAGGGCTTACAGTACCGCCGAGTGCCTTAGGAGAAGCAAGTCCGAGTGAACCGAGAGTAAGGATAAGGAAGCCGGCTGCAGCCACGAACATACCGAGTCCGATCTTACGTGGTGCTGAAGGCTCTTTGCCCTTCTTTGCAAGTGCTCCGAAGATAGCGAGTGACACTGGAGTGAGCGCTACAACATAGAATGGGTTGAACTGCTGGAAGTCAGAAGGCTGGATGTTTACAACCTGCGGCATCTTGAGGTAAAGTGCAGCTGCAAGTCCCCAAAGAGCAACAGTAGCGATTGCTGAAGTGATCTTTGCCTTCTTAGTCTCAGACTGGAACACACTGAAGAGAGTGTAAACAGAAGCAGCGATACTTACGAGGCACCAGATGTTGAAGCCGAGTCTGAGGCCGCCTTCTGCTGTGTTGGCTGTGTAGTCACGAGCGAAGAATGTCATTGTCGCACCGTTCTGGTGGAAGGCCATCCAGAAGAAGATAACTACTGCGAATACGAACACGAGAGCGCCGATACGGCTCTTGGTCTGCTCTGGAGTGAGCTCAACCTCAGCAGCTGGGTTAGCAGCCTGAGCCTGCTTAGCGTTGACGTCAGCGTGCTTGAACCAAGAACGGCAGCCGTAGTAGATAGCTACAGAAAGGATGAGTGACACGCAAGCTACAGCGAAACCGCCGTTGTATGCTACTGAAAGTCTCTCGATGTAGTAAGGAGCGAATGTCGCCATATCCATACCTGCGGCGCCTGGCATTGTTGCAGCGATGCCCTGGAGGTTTGCGAGGTTCTCAGCTGAGATGGTGCCGTCCATCATCTGGTGTGCAAGTGCAGGAACATTTGCGTTGTAGAAGAGGTCGTACTTGCTGAGTGACCAGTTTGTCATTGCCTTTGCCATTGATGGAGCGAACATCGAACCGAGGTTGATGGCCATATAGAAGAGGCTGAATGCCGCGTCTCTCTTTGACGCGTACTTAGGATCGTCGTAGAGGTTACCTACCATAACCTGGAGGTTACCCTTGAACAGACCTGTTCCGATAGCGATAAGAGTGAGGGCGCCGAACATCATAATCTTACCTGCGAGGTCCGGTGCAGTCGGGATTGCGAGGCAGAGATAACCTGCAAACATTACTCCGATACCGATTGTCACGCACTTTCCGTAACCGATCTTGTCGGCGAGGATACCTCCGAAGAAAGGCATAAAGTAAACTCCGGCAAGGAAAATGGAGTAGATCTGAGTGGCAGCTGCCGCGCTGAAGCCGAACTTAGCCTGGATGAACAGGAGGAAGATGGCCAGCATTGTGTAGTAGCCGAAACGCTCACCAGTGTTTGCAAGCGCAAGGGCAAATAGTCCTTTTGGTTGACCTTTGAACATAATTACTTGAATTTATTGATTGATATTGATTTTTGTCATTAAATCGGGCAAATATAGTAAAATAATTTAGAAGGGAAAATAGCGGAAATGACAAGGAAAATTGGTATATTTGTGTTTTGTGCATACCTGCAGGTGCGTGCGATGGGGGAGAGGTAAGGGCTGCGCCTATTATATGTATTTGAAAATGAGAAAGTTATTTGTAAATATAACAAGGGGGATTGTGATCCTGCTGTCCAAGCTGCCGCTGGGATTCCATTATTTTATGGGCAGGATTCTTTCGTGGCTGCTGAAAGATGTGATGAAGTACCGCTACGGCACGGTGATGATAAACCTTGCCAGATCATTCCCGGAGAAAAAGTACCGTGAGCTTGAGAAGATAGCGTCAGACTTCTACCGTCACCTCGGAGAGATCTTTGTCGAGGCCATCTGGTTCGGAGGCTGCAACTATAAGAGATTGTACAAGAGCGGCCTTGTGACAGTAACCAACCCGGAGGTCTTCAATGAACTCTTTGCAGCTGCACCAAGTATGACAGTGCTTTACTCGCACTGCGGCAACTGGGAACTTCTCGGAGGTTTCCTGGGTTACAGGACGCAGACAGGGGAGAAGGTAGACCTTGAGGAAGAGCAGATCACAGTGGTCTACAAGCAGCTCACAAGCAAGTTCTCCGATGAGTTCTTCAAGCGCAATCGCGCAGCGGCTTTGGAAAAGGTCGGCACATCCTGCGAGATAGAGTCTTCCAACATCCTCAGGTATGCAATCAAGCATCGCAAGGACAAGAAGATATATATCTACATAGCTGATCAGGCGCCATATAAAGGCACCGGCAAACATCCGGTAGGGGAGTTCCTCCATCAGCCGACAAATGCTATGCTCGGCAGCGTGGGACTTGCTAACAAACTCGGCCACAGCGTGGTGTACCTGAAGATGAAGCACGTAGCAAGAGGAAAGTACGAGATGACCTTCGTGCCTGTCTGTGAGAATGCCTCTGAGCACGCTCCGGAGGACCTGATCAGGAAGTACTACGACCTTCTTGAAATGGAAATTAACGAGACTCCGCACAACTGGCTCTGGAGTCACAAAAGATGGAAATAAATATGAAAAAGTCAATCATTGCAATCGCGGCTCTTGCGATTTCGTTAACAGCATCTGCGCAGATGGCGTCAGATCCTACGGGGTATATGACCTATTCCCTTCCTTCGACTACCATAGCCCTTGAGGTTGAGGCGGTTCAGGAGGTGTTCCACGCCGGCCCGTATGCAAAATATGCTGAGAAATTCCTCGGTATTGTCCCACGTATGAAGGACGAGACTACTGTCCAGCTCTCTGAGATCTCTGTAGTTCCGTACGTTGAGGCTGATCTTTCAAGGAGGTATCCGCTGGTTGCAGGCACTGCAGTGGCATCAAATCTTCTGAAACTCACTGCTGCAGGTCTTGTGACTATGACAGACGCTGCTTTTGCAGATGAGTCCATCTGGAGATTCCCTGTGGATGTGCAGTCTGATTTCTCGGGCAAGGGCATTTCTTCAAACTTTACATCTGAGTCTGCTGTCCTTTATAAGAAGGACAACAAGGAGTCTGCTTACAACAGAGTCGCAGTCCAGCAGAATATGGTAGTGGAGAAGTCTCTCGAGCAGAAGGCGCGTGAGGCGGCTGCCACAATCCTTGACCTGCGCAAGCAGCGTCTTCAGATTGTGACAGGCGACACCGACGCGACTTACAGCGGTGAGGCAATGGGCACAGCAGTGGCAGAACTCACCCGTCTTGAGAACGAGTATATGACCCTGTTTACCGGCTACTCTGACTTCCAGACCCAGACTATGAAGTTTGAGATCATTCCTCAGGCTGACCGTCAGAATCAGATGTATGTGGCATTCCGTGTTTCTGATAAGGCAGGTCTTCTTCCGGCAGACGAGATGAACGGAAGACCTATCATTATGGAGATCGAGGTGCCTCAGATTGCCCAGGTAGTCACACCTGAACAGCTCGCCGAGCAGGCGGCTGCAGAAAAGGCAAAGGCCAAGGGAAAGAAGGCGCCTAAGCCAAAGCCGGTAAAGGAAGTTCCGTCAATATATTACAGAATACCAGCCACTTGCACAGTGAAGATCAAGGAGGGTACCGAACTTCTGTTCCAGACCCGCATTCCGGTCTATCAGCTTGGCCAGGAATCTTCCGTTCCTCTTAAGACAGCATTGAATTAAACACATAAACATTGATAATTATGAGCATTAAGACACTTGATCCACAGATTGTGTGGAAAAACTTTTATGAACTGACTCAGATTCCGCGTCCTTCAAAGAAGGAGGCTCTCGCGGTAGAGTATATGTATAACTGGGGTAAGGCGCACGGCCTTGAGACAATCAAGGACGAGGTAGGAAACATCGTTATCCGCAAGCCTGCCACTCCAGGTCTTGAGAATCTCAAGGGTGTGATCCTCCAGGGCCACATCGATATGGTGCCTCAGAAGAACGCTGACACTGTGCACGATTTCGAGAAGGATCCGATCCAGACTTATATTGACGGTGACTGGGTGAAGGCCAAAGGTACAACACTCGGAGCTGACAACGGTCTGGGAGTAGCTATGGGTATGGCAGTTCTTGAGTCTGATGACCTCAAGCACGGTCCTGTAGAACTCCTTGTTACTGTAGACGAGGAGACCGGTATGACAGGAGCAAACGCTCTCAAGCCAGGTCTTCTTCAGGGTGACATCCTCATCAACCTCGATTCGGAGACAGAGGGTGAACTTTATGTGGGTTGTGCAGGTGGTCTCGACGCTTCTGCTTATGCAACTTACACAGCTGCTGAGCCTCAGGAAGGCTGGCTTTGCTATTCACTTGCAGTGAAGGGCTTCAAGGGCGGTCACTCAGGTATGGACATTATCCTTTACAGAGGTAATGCAAACAAGATTGCAGCCCGCATCCTTTATGCACTGATGACTGAAGCTGATGTGAAACTCCTTGACCTTGAGGGTGGTACACTCCGCAACGCTATCCCACGCGAGGCATTCGCTACAGTGTACGTACCAGCTGACAAGGTAGAAATTGCTCAGAAGGTGTTCGAGAAGGCTGCAGCCGAGATCAAGGCTGAGTACGCCGGAACAGACCCTGATTCTGAGTTCATCTTCAAGCCATATGAGTGTGCTGAAGGCGAGTGCTGCAGCCACGGTGAGGAGTGCAAGTACGTTCCTGAGGCAGACGCTGTACGTTTCATCCGCGCCATCCTCGCTTGTCCTGACGGAGTAGAGCGTATGAGCAGCGAAATGGCAGGTCTCGTGGAGACTTCAAACAACCTTGCAATGGTGAAGATCGAGCTCGGTGAGTTCTCTGTCAAGACTCTTATGAGAAGCTCTGTCGACACTGCAAAGGATGCTCTCGCACAGAAGTTCGAGTCGATCTTCTCTCTCGCAGGTATCCAGACTTCATTCGCAGGCGGTTATTCAGGTTGGGCACCTAACCCGGATTCGGCTATCCTCGCTACAATGAAGAAGGTCTACAATGACCTCTATGGCAAGGAGCCTGCAGTTATGGCTATCCACGCAGGTCTTGAGTGCGGTATCCTCAGCGGTGCATATCCTCATTGGGATATGGTTTCGTGCGGACCTACTCTTATGAGCCCTCACTCACCTGACGAGCGTGCAAACATCCCTTCAGTAGCGAAGTGCTGGGACTTCCTGAAGGCTGTTCTGGAGAACATTCCTACAAAATAATATAGGGCGGCCCAACGGCCGCCTTAATATATACCTAAAATATTATGAAATACCTCTTTAATATATTCCTGTGTCTCGCGCTGATTGTGAGCTGCGAGCGTACCGAACCTCCTGGAGGCCTTCTCCCTAATCCTGAGCCTCCTGTTGAGGAACAGCCTCCTGTCGAAGAGACTCCGGCGCCCCCTATGATCAATCATCCCGGACTTATGTATGTCTGGGACGAGAGTGTCATTCCTGAGATTACAGTCCACATCAAAAAAGATGAGTGGAATGCACTTCTCAAGCGTTATGACGAGTTCGACCACAATGTGGACTATTTCCACGCTGACTTCACCTATAAGAAGGGTGATGACGTGTTCTTCATCGAGGACGGTGGTCTGAGACTCCGTGGAAATACATCAAGACGTCGCCCTGAAGGCAAGAAGGGCCAGATGCATCAGACAGACAAGGCTGATTGGCAGCATTGCCACTTCGGAATCAATTTCCGTAAGTTCCATAAGGATGACGCTCACACAATCAACGGTATCCGTAAGGTAAACCTCAAGTGGTTCAAGGATGACCCTTGCTATGTGAGGGAGCTTTATTGCTATGACCTTTATCGCCGTTACGGCATCTGGACAGCTGCTCACGACGTTTACTGCCGTCTCTGGATCCACGTGGAGGGAGACTCGAAGCCTGCGTATTACGGTGTGTATGAGATGATTGAGCCTGTTGATGACAAGTTTGTCGAAAAACGAGTGGACAATATGTTCGGAAGTGAAGACGGCAACCTCTGGAAGTGCGGATGGTCGAATATGGGAGCTTTCCTTAATTCTACAGATGCGAAATTCGGTCTCGACGAGGACACTGGCGAGAGCTTCACTTATGAATATAAGGGAGATAAAGAGGACTATGTGGCAGCTGTAGACCAGCTCAAGGACTTCATCCTCAAGCTCAACGGCAAGAGCGACGAAAGCTTCTACCAGTGGATCAAGGAAGTCTGCGACGTGGAATTCCTCCTCAAGACCTATGCAGTGAATGTGGCAGTCGGAATGTGGGACGACCACTGGAACAATGGAAACAACTTCTATATGTACTTCAATTCTTATGACAAGTACAACTACAAGTTCTTCCTCATTCCTTACGACTACGACAACTCTTTAGGTACTACATCCAATTGTGGTGTGCAGAATGACGCAGGACGTCACGATCCGTACAACTGGGGTGACCAGGGAGTCCTGATGAAGAGGCTTATGAAGCATCAGGAGTTCAGGGACATCTACAAGAATGCCCTTCTTGAGCTCATCGATCCGGCCAAGGGCCTCTTGGATATGGATGCAAGTGTCGCAAGAATCGAGGCTTGGCAGGCAAAGGTCCGCGAGTTCGTGCCGAATGACACTGGCGAAGACATCGCGATACACGATATGCCGGCATCGTGGAGTACTCACAGAGAGTACCGCCTGATGGACAAGGGAAGCAACAATTTCTTCAAGGTCAAGGCTGAGGCAATCAGGAAAATGAAGTAACAGGTTTCAAAAATAATCTGCTTCAAAATCCGGTTTGTACACCAAATTTGTATAAGACGTTTCAGACACATTTAAAATAGTGGTTATGAAACGTCTTAAATTTTTTATTGGAGCTGCGGCTCTTGCTGCTGTCGCTTTGACAGCCTCTCCTGAAGCTTTTGCACAGGAGGATGGAAACAGGGATGAGAACGGTAAGATCGTTCGCGGTCCTTATGAAACAAACCGCTTTGGCGATAACTGGTTCGTCAGTGCCGGAGGTGGTATAGACCTGTTTATGAATGAAGGCTACAAGACCAAGCTGGGTCTGGATCTGGACGCAAATGTCGGAAAATGGTTCACACCTTCTGTCGGAATGAGGATTGGATACTCCGGAGTAAATGCGAACTGCTGGTCTGACACTCCTTCTGAACTTGGCAGGACATTGGACACAGGCAAGGACTTGTACCAGCAGAAATTCGGCTATATGTACATCCACGGTGACTTCCTTTGGAATTCATCAAATGCAATCGGCGGCTATAAGGAGACCAGATTCTGGAGCGTGATTCCTTATGCACACGCAGGTTTCTTCCGTACTTACGGTCTGGATGGTGTCGATTTCTCCAACAATGAACTGGCAATGGGCATAGGAACCCTCCACAGCCTTCGTCTTACAGAGAGACTGGCTATGACAATCGATATGAAGACCACATTCGTGAACGGCCGAGTGCACAATGCAGACGGAGTCGCAATGCTTTCTTCTGTCACTATGGGACTTGCAGTCAACCTCGGCTGGCCAGGTTTCCTGAGAACATCTACAGTACTTACTGCAGTAGAGACCGCGACAGCAGGGGAGATTGCAGCTCTTGAAGCAGCTGCAGTTGCTCTTGAGGCTGCAAATGTCGCCCTGGCACAGGACAATGCCAAACTCCAGAAACAGAATACCAGCCTTACCCAGCAGATGGCAACTTTGCAGAAAGAGGAAGTAGTCCTTGAAGCAGCCGCTGATCTTTCCGGCTATTCTCCTGCGACAGTCTATTTCAGCATAGGCCAGGCTGTTCTTGCAGCAGACGAGATGCAGCACCTCGACTACATAGCAAAGCACATCCTCTCTAAGGTGAGCGAACAGGGCAAGGTATATATCACAGTTATGGGCTCGGCCGACAGCAACACAGGCGGCCAGAAGCGCAATCAGACCCTCAGCGCAGCACGAGGCAAATATATCGCAGATATGCTTACAGGAAAATACGGAATCCCTGCTGACCGACTTGTGGTGAAGTCAGAAGTAGTGAAGGCGACAGCGGATCCGCAGCTTGACAGAGCAGTGGTGTTCACCTTCTAAAGCACATAACTGACACTCTTGATTTTCGGAGGCGCTTGTCGCCTCCGATTTTTTTATTATATTCGCAAAGATATAGAGTGGACAAATAAAATATACCTTATATAATATGGCTAAAATCGGAACAACTTTTACAAAATCAGGCAAGAAGGCTGTTTTGTGTGGCTCAGGCGAGCTTGGAAAGGAAGTGGCAATCGAACTTCAGCGCTATGGCGTCGAAGTGGTAGCGCTCGACAAATATGAAAACGCTCCAGCGATGCACGTCGCACATTCGAGCTATGTTTTCTCAATGCTTGACGGCGAGACTCTCAAGTCTGTGATCAAGGAAGAGAATCCTGACTACATCATCCCTGAGATCGAGGCCATAGCTACCGACAAACTTGTGGAACTCGAGGAGGAAGGCTACAATGTGATCCCTACAGCAAAGGCAACTCGCCTTACAATGAACCGTGAGGGTATCAGAAGACTTGCAGCCGAGACACTCGGACTCCCTACATCACCTTACCGCTTTGCAGAAACTCGTGAGGAATTCGATGCAGCTGTCGCTGAGATCGGCATCCCTTGCGTTGTGAAGCCTGTTATGAGTTCGTCAGGACACGGTCAGAGCACCATCAAGAAGGCTGAGGACATCGACAATGCCTGGACGATCTCACAGGAAGGCGGCCGTGCCGGTGGCGGAAAAGTCATCGTTGAGGGCTTCGTAAAGTTTGACTACGAAATCACCCTCCTTACAGTGCGTCACTGTGCAGGAACTACATTTGTCAAGCCTGTAGGACATCATCAGGTGGACGGAGACTATCGTGAGTCGTGGCAGCCGCAGGCGATGGCGCCGGAAGCCTTGGCAAAGGCGGAGGCCATCGCAAAGGCCATTACTGACGCGCTCGGAGGATATGGTATCTTTGGTGTAGAACTCTTTGTCAGAGGAGACGAGGTCATCTTCAGCGAGGTGTCGCCAAGACCGCACGACACAGGAATGGTGACAATGATTTCACAGGATATGTCAGAGTTCGCTCTCCACGCACGTGCAATCCTCGGACTTCCGATCCCTGAAGTGAAGTTCTACGGACCGTCAGCTTCAAAGGCTATCGTGGTCGAGGGCAACACAACAGAGTACGAGTTCGAAAACCTTGAGGAAGTACTTGCAGAGCCTGGCGTACAGATCCGCCTTTTCGGAAAGCCTGAGATCAAGGGCCACAGGCGCGTAGGAGTCATTCTTGCTACTGACGCAACAGTAGAAGAAGCCCTCGCAAAAGCTGAAAGGGCTTACTCTAAACTGAAAGTCACTGTAAAGTAGGACGGTTTATTTTTCCTTGGCCAGACGGGCCAGCTCGAAATCGATCCTTATCTTGTCTATAATAGAGCAGACCACATTGTAGGTTCTGCTCTCTTTTGTATATAGAGCCGGAGTAATGAAGTTCACGCGGTGCTGTCTGAGGAGTTTCTCGGCAACCTTCTTCTTTTTAGGGATGGCGGGGTTGTAGACTCCGATGGAGTTGCCGCCGAACATCTTGACAATCTTCATACAAGGAACGTCTGTCTCACCGTCTCCGAAATATATCATATGAGGGAATGGAATCCTCTTCTTCTCATCTATCTTGCTCTCGTTGACCTTCTTGTTGTCCCTCACGCTCAGGATTCCTTTGTTGATTTTGAAGAGGAACTGGGTCTTGGCTGTGTAGTCGACCGCTACTCCCGGCCACTCTGCCTCGCCTTCCTTATTGTATAGGAACGAGCAGGCATATATCCTTTTGAACTCCTTGGCGATCGGCGTGCCTTCGATCATCTCTGCGAGGCCCGACGAGTTGATGTAGTGCTCCACCTTGACCCCGTGCGCCTTGCCGTAGTCGTTGATAAGACGGAACCATCCTTTCACTCCTTCGAACAGCTCGACGCTCTCGCCGAATTTCCTGAAGTCCTCACGTCTGAGTTTGATTCCGGCCTTTTTCGCTTCGTCAAACATCAGCTTCATATAGCTGAGAATGTTGCTTGCATCCTGGTCAGCAGCGATGTCGTCGCTTTCCTGCCAGAACTCCTGAGGTTTCTTGCCGATGGCCTGAATAAATCCGAATTCCTGCATATTGCCAGGTGACAGAGTGCCGTCAAAATCGTAGATCAATGCCACGATTGGCCTGTTTTTCGTATTCGATGTTCCCATTTTGATAGATTTCTTACCACAAAAAATGGCGTTTCGCCACAAATATAATAAATTATATATGCGCGAGAGCATATTTTGTTACATTTGCGACCTCGAAAATTCAATAATTCCTGTGTAGGAAACTTAAACCGATAAATTTAGGATGAAACACTATTTTTCAAGATTTGAAGAGGCTGTAAAAGCCAACTGGGAGCGCCCGGCCCTTGGTAATTTCCGTGGCGAAACTTTCACTTTCGGTGAACTCGCAACTCAGATTGCAAAGTTCCACCTTTTCTTTGAAGCAATCGGACTTAAGAAGGGCGACAAGGTTGCTCTCTGTGCAAAGAACTCTGCACGTTGGGGAGTGACATTCTTCGCTGCCAACACATATGAGGCTGTACTCGTTCCTATCCTTGCGGACTTCCATCCGGACAGCGTGAACTCACTCGTTGATCACTCTGAGAGCCTCGTACTCCTTACAGACTCTGACATCTGGGCAAAGCTTGACATCACAAAGATGCCTACAATCAAGGCTGTGATCTCATCAAGCGATTTCTCTCTCCTTTATGCGGCTGACGAGAAGATCCAGGCAGCAAATGATAACCTTGATCAGCTTTTCGCTGAGAAGTATCCAAACGGTTTCTCTGCATCTGACGTTGCATATCCTACAAACAATGACAAGGATCTTGCAATCATCAACTATACATCAGGTACTACATCTGCACCTAAGGGCGTAATGCTTCGTTATGAGTGTATCTCTGCAAACGTAGAGTTCGGTCAGGACAGACTTCCTTCATACCCTGGTGACAAGATCGTGTCTATGCTCCCTATGGCGCATATGTATGGTATGATGTTCGAGCTTATCTACCCACTCTGCGGTGGTTCGTCTATCTACTACCTTGGCAAGACTCCTACTCCAGCCCTCCTTCTCGGAGCAATGGCAGAGGTTAAGCCTTACCTCGTAGTGACAGTTCCACTCGTGATGGAGAAGATCTTCAAGAGCAAGGTTGCTCCTGTAGTAAACAAGCCTGTAATGAAGGTCATCACTTCAATCCCTGGTTTGAACCAGATCATCTTCAAGAAGATCCGTACAACCCTCCTCAATGCATTCGGTGGCAATGTACGTGAGATCGTGATGGGTGGTGCAGCGCTCAACCCAGACGTAGAGAAGTGGTTCAAGAAGTTCAAGCTTCCTTTCACAGTAGGTTACGGTATGACAGAGGCAGCTCCTCTTCTTGCATATGAGGCTTCAAGACATTTCGTGTCTAAGTCTTGCGGTAAGTGCGTTGACAGTGTTGAGGTGCGTATCGACTCTGACGATCCTTACAACAAGGTCGGTGAGATCCAGGCTAAGGGTTACAGCCTTATGAGCGGTTACTATAAGAACGAGGAGGCTACTAAGGCAGCATTCACAGAGGACGGCTGGATGCGTACAGGTGACCTCGGACTCCTTGACTCAAAGGGCAACATCTTCATCAAGGGCCGCAGCAAGAACATGATCCTTTCAGCTAACGGTCAGAACATCTATCCTGAGGAGATCGAGGCAGTGGTAAACAACCAGCCATATGTGATCGAGTCAGTGGTTGTTGACAGAGGCGCAAGACTCGCAGCCCTCGTTTATATGGATGCAGAGAAGGCTAAGGCAGAGGGAGTAAACCTCGACGAGTACAAGGCAATCATTATGACAGAGGTCAACAAATCAATGCCAGCCTACAGCAAGCTCAACATCGTGGAGTATATGGACCAGCCGTTCGAGAAGACTCCTAAGATGAGTATCAAGAGATTTATGTACAAGTAATCTCGACCATTTATAGTTTTAAAGTCCGGTTTCCTCACGACAGGAAGCCGGACTTTTTTTATATATTTGGAAACTACACTGCAACAGACGGGGCTTCGGCTGCATCTTAATCCCGGTCTAAATTATAGAGCCTATGAAACGTACACTTATAATTCTTGCTTTGCTCCTTCCCTTGAGTCTCGCGGCTCAGAAGCCTGACGCTCCTGAGTACAAGCACGACTGGAGATTCGGCTTTGCCGGCTATCCTCTTATCGACCAGCTTTTCTTCGGCTATGGTCACGATCATTACCCTGAACCGATAGACACCGACCATCTCTATGCTGACTATCACGGCGACTGCACAATGGTCGGTCTTTTCTCAGCTGAGTACAGCACCAACTTCACAAAACACTTCACCTTTGCGGTGTCCGGCTACTTGAATTCAGTCTGGACCCCGATGTACGATTACAAAGGCAACAAAAATGGTCAGAATCTCGGCTTCAGCCTTCACGTAATCCCTACAGCACGATACAACTACTACACAAGTCAGTCATTCTCGATCTATTCTTCCATTGGTCTCGGCCTCATTTTCGGAACTGAAAAAAAGGAATTCTTTGCCTTTCCGACCTTACAGATCGCTCCTGTCGGCATTACCTTCGGACGCAAGGTCTTCGGCTTTGCAGAATGGAACGGAGGAGTCTCTTATCTTGGAGGCAGAGCCGGAATCGGCTACAGATTCTAAAGTCATAAACATTTAGATTTTGACATTATGAGAAGAAATATATTGATACTCGCTTTGTGCGCTATGTCGCTGAATGCCTGCGTTATAAGTCATTCTGACACTTCAAATTACAAGTTTCTGCCTGAGGTGGCGGAGTTCAAGGCGGAAAGCCGTCTTGAGTTCCCGATGGTTATGGTCGAGACTGCAATGGCCATTGAAGCCTATCAGGAGATGTCTGCCCAAGAGAAGGTGCAGATGGGATATATATACCAATCAGCCGTTTCCACAGGCGAAGGCAGATATAAAATGGACCGCTTTTACGAATATTCCCTCGATATGAACGGTAAGTCCATCTCGCAGCCGGATGCTGAATGGATCATAAATACAGAGGCAGGTTCATTCGACCGTTATTTTACCCAGACCACGATGAGACTGACAAGACCTCAGACTACCGAGCACGAGTACAGACTTGTCTGCGACTACAAGGGCTATCCGTCCTACGAGATCCTTTTCAGCAGCCTTGCTGAAGAAGACGGATCTTATTACAGCTGGATTATAGAAATGTCCTGCAGCTTTACGACAGATGATGGCTATGTGGTCACAATCAACACGTTAGAACCCATCACGAGAAAAGTATATAGAGCCGTTCCCGATGTCTCACCGTGCAGCGTCGAGATGAAGGGCACCCTTCAGATCCGCTTCGAAGGCGACCGCAACGGCGACGGCCAGCTCGAGGAACTCGATCTCGTGAAGTACGTATATGACGGAAACCGCAGGAACAACGAAATATATCAGTTCTGATATGAAAAGGTTCATATATATATTCACAGCGGCTTTGGCGCTTACGCTCGCCGCCGCTCCTTCCGCTCAGGCCCAGGAAAAGGCGACATCTCAGTTGCCATATAAATACGAATTCCGACTCGGCATATGCGGCTATCCGACGCTCGATTATGAGAATTTTACCCCTTACTACGATTATATATATTATAATGACACTCCCATAAAGGACCTTTTCTCGGATTATGACGGACCTACCTATATGACGGGAAACATAATGGCGTCGCTTGACATCCATTACAGGAAAAGGATCACTCTGTCGCTTGGACTTGCAACGAACGGCGTGTGGAAGAATCAGTACGACGTCTTTACCGATCAGAAGACAAGACGCGTGAATGGGGTGGTGATGACTGCTCTTTCCCAGATAAAGTTCAACTGGGTGGCAAGGGAGGTTGTGAGAGTGTATTCGTCTGTGGGACTGGGAATTACCGCAGGTGGGTTTGATGAGATTTCAGATGCTTATCTTGCTGGTCAGGCAGTCTTGCTGGGTGTGAGTGTGGGCCGCAGGTTCGTGGGATTTGCAGAATGTGGTACCGGAAGTATGTATATGGGTGGAATGGTAGGAGTCGGTTATAGATTTTAATGCTTATGAAGAAGATTTTAATATGCCTGTCGGCACTTGCTGCTGTGATTTCGTGTAAGGTCGTGGATCCTTTTGTGAATCCGACCAGCACGCAGTCTATGATCAGGTTCTGTTCTGATATGTTCAAAGATGATGTCGACACTTATCTGAAATATTTCTACAATGCCTATTACATCGCCAAGTTTCAGGCTGGTGATGCTGAACTGAAGGTGTCGAAGGAGTACGACCTCGTCAGGACAGGGATGCAGGAGCGGAATGGGGTCTGTATCTATGATTACCGTGAGTATGATTATAGGGGTGAGGATTTCTTTGCGGAAAAGGGCCTGTGTGTCATCAAACTGAGTGGCTGGCAGCGTGAACTTGCCATACTCAGGGATGAGGAAAACAAGTGGCTGATCGGCAGCGACGACGGAATGGCACTGGAGGTCACTGTCCTGGAGGAAACTGACGACGGGCTTCTTTTGAAGGTGATTATGGAAGGTCACAAGACTGAGGAGTCGACCTACTCTGCTCTGTTGACGGCAGACGACCTTCGGGTCGAGTTCCGCCACAAGCGGATAGCGGAGGAGGTGACGGCCATATATGACGGAGAGGTCACGATAGTCTTCTACAACGATGACTCCCTGCTCAAGACAATCAATATGACATTTTGTCAGTCAGAACTCACTTGGAACATAATTTGACTATACAAGGTCGTCCTCCGGGACGGCCTTTTTTATCCCGAGCTTCGGCTTGTCATCTCGAGCTTCGGCTTGTCATCCCGAGCTTGTCGAGGGATCTAAGTGAAACGTTAAAATATAAAAGATATGTCAACAACAGGAACAATAGGAGTAACCACCGAGAACATATTCCCGGTAATCAAGAAATTTCTCTATTCAGATCACGAAATCTTCCTTAGAGAGCTCGTGGCCAATGCAGTAGATGCTACACAGAAGATGAAGGCGCTTGCTGCTTCTGGCGAGTGTAACGCTGAGCTCGGAGAGCTTGCGGTACGTATCGAGCTGGATGAAGCGGCGAAGACCCTGAAGGTCATCGACAACGGTATCGGTATGACAGAGGAAGAAGTGGATAAATATATCAACCAGATTGCATTCTCGTCAGCAGGGGAGTTCCTGGAGAAGTACAAGGACCAGCTCAGCAGCATCATCGGCCACTTCGGTCTAGGATTCTATTCTGCATTTATGGTTGCTGAGAAGGTGACCATCGAGACACTCTCTTGGAAAGATGGTGCAAAGGCTGTGAAGTGGAGCTGCGACGGCTCTCCTGAGTACACGATGGAGGAATGCGCCAAGCTTGACAGAGGTACAGTCATCACACTTTACATAGCTGATGATGAGAAGGAATATGCAGAGAAGTCGCGTATTTCGACCCTTCTGAACAAGTACTGCAAGTTTATGCCGGTGCCTGTAATTTTCGGTAAAGAACAGGAGTGGAAAGATGGTAAATATATTGATACAGAGAAGGATGACCTTATCAATAAAGTGGAGCCGCTTTGGGCCCGCAAGCCGGCTGACCTGAAGGATGAGGACTACAATGAGTTCTACAAGGCTCTGTATCCTATGGCTGAGGAACCGCTTTTCCATATTCACCTCAATGTGGATTATCCGTTCAACCTCACCGGTATCCTTTATTTCCCTAAGATCAAGAACAATGTAGAGATCTCACGCAACAAGATCCAGCTGTACTGCAATCAGATGTTCGTGACAGACTCGGTAGACAACATAGTTCCAGACTTCCTTACACTTCTTCACGGAGTCATCGACTCACCTGACATTCCGCTCAATGTGTCGAGAAGCTACCTCCAGAGCGATTCCAATGTAAAGAAGATTTCTACATACATCACCAAGAAGGTGGCAGACCGTCTTGACGAGATCTTCAGAAACGAGCGTCAGCAGCTCGAGGAGAAGTGGGACAACCTCAAGCTTTTCATCGAGTACGGAATGCTCTCTGACGAGAAGTTCTGCGACAGGGCTATGAAGTTCTGCCTTCTCAAGAACACAGAGAACAAGTATTTCAGCATAGAGGACTACAAGACTGCAGTGGCAGGGGAGCAGACAGATAAGGACAACAAGGTCGTGCTTCTTTATGCGACAGACCAGGAGGCACAGTACTCGTTCATCGAGGCTGCCAAGTCCAAGGGTTATGACGTCCTCCTGATGGACTGCCAGCTTGACAGCCATTTCGTGAACCTTCTCGAGACCAAGCTTGAGAATGTGACATTTGCGCGTGTGGACTCGGACAGTGTGGACAACCTGATTGCAAAAGAAGACAAGATCCGTCCGGAACTCTCTGAGACTGAGCAGGAAGACCTTTCTGCCATCTTCCAGACTGTACTTCCGAAGGAGAACCAGTACTATGTGCAGGCTGACAATCTTGGTGAGAATGCAATGCCTATCCTCATCACTCAGAGCGAGTTTATGAGACGCTATCGCGAGATGTCTGCAATGGGAGGCGGAATGAACTTCTATGGAGAGATGCCGCCGATGTACAACATCACAGTGAATATGCAGAACCCTCTCGTTGCAAAGATCCTTGCAGCCAAGCCTGCTGACCTTCACAAGGAGGAACTTGCAGACTTCGCATCAGGAAACGAGATGCTCAAGCAGGTTGTAGACCTCGCCCTCCTGGCAAACGGAATGCTCAAAGGAAAAGACCTCAGCGACTTCATTGCTCGCAGTGCCAAGGTCGTAGAAGACGCTTACTTGAAGTAATACTATATTATAAGACCGGCAGATATGGAGGTGACATGCCACCCCCGGCTAGGGGGTGAGATAGCGACAAAGTCGCGTCTCGGGGGTCACCGGAATATCTGCCGGTCTTATATTATTTAATAAGATTCAGGAATTCGTTTCGGGTGCGTTCGTCTTTGAGGAAGATGCCGCTGAAGGCCGATGTGGTTGTCATTGCATTGGCCTTCTGCACTCCTCGGAGAGTCATACAGGTGTGGGACGCCTCGATGACCACTGCCACTCCAAGCGGTTCGAGAGTCTCCTGAATGCAGTTCAGGATCTGGTTGGTCAGTCTCTCCTGTACCTGAAGCCTGCGTGCAAAAGTCTCTACAACTCTGGCGATCTTGCTCAGGCCTGTGATTGTGCCGTTAGGGATGTAAGCCACGTGAGCCTTGCCGATGAAGGGCATAACGTGATGCTCACAGGTAGAATAAAGCTCGATGTCCTTCACAAGGACCATCTGGCTGTACTCCTCTTTGAAGATCGCACTGCGCAGAATCTCTGCACCATCCTGCTGGGAGCCGTGTGTAAGGAACTGCAATGCCTTCGCCACGCGCTCGGGAGTCTTCACAAGCCCCTCGCGCTCCGGATCCTCGCCCAATAGACGTAGTATCTCCCTATAGTGCTCCGCTATCGCCTGAGTGGTCTGCTGGTCGTAAATCTCTTCTTTTCTATATGCCATAATCTGCTGTTTTATACCAATTTGACTGTTTTCCTGTCCATTGTCGGACAGTGGTACGGACTTTGCTCCGTCACCTACTCGGATTTTCATTAAAAAATCTGTGCAAAATTAGAAAAAAAACATCATCATTAAATTATTTTGTCTATATTTGCGCCCCCCTTTTACAGGGATAATGCTTAATAATTGATTATTAACAATTTAAACTTATACTAAAGATGTATTGGACACTTGAACTAGCCTCTAAACTTGAGGATGCACCTTGGCCAGCAACTAAAGAAGAACTCATCGACTACGCCACACGTTCTGGAGCTTGGGCTGAAGTAGTAGAGAACCTCGAAGAACTCGAGGACGACGGCGAAATCTACGAGAGCATCGAAGACATATGGCCTGACTACCCATCAAAAGACGATTTCTTTTGGAATGAGGAGGAGTATTAATAAATTGGATATTAATGAGTTATAAATACGGGACAGCTTGCAGAAGCTGTCCCGTATTTATTTCTAATTTCTGGCTGTGTTTCTGTTGCCGTCAGCGAGGGTGAGGGTGTGTCCGTCGACAATGACAGTGCCCTTGGTGTCAAGGAACTGAACGTAATAGGCCTGGCCTATGAACGGTGCCTTGCTGCTGTGCATATATTGTACTGGCAGGCAGATGGTTTCTGAGTCTGCGGTGCAGCCTTCTATAACAATTGTCTCACCCTTTTTAGTGCGTACATCTCCTATCAATGTACTTACGTGGCGTCCGGGAACAAGGTAGAAGCCAATATTCGTCGCTGCAGTTGCCGCCAGCTTGCCTAAAGTTCCTTCACCCGTTATGCTTGCTTCCTGATCGTTCTGTCCCCAGGCCTGGATTGTAGTGCCTCGTACGTGCGAGTCTGTAACTGTGGCTTCGCCTAAGATCATACCGGCCAGTGGCCCTACTTCTCCGTATGAATAGAAATCGGCTCTGACGGTAACCTCATTCTGGCTTATTGAGATGACTTGTGTAAAAGGTTCAAGATGATCCTCACATCTGTAGTTCTCTATATGGCAGTCATTTACCGTGCAGTTGACCATTGTCCCTCTCAGGTGGGCAGTCAGTATGCCTACTCCCTGCAATGCGAACACGCGGCTGTTGTAGACGTGGATGTTTTCCATCGTATATCTGGCTGTTGATGAACTTGACACCTTTCCCATTACAATGGCTCCTGATGAGTGGTCTTCCTCTATGCCATCCTTCCCTGTGTCGCTCTTGACCCTCGAGATGACATTGCAGTTGTAGAAATTGAGGTTTCTGTGGATTGTTTCAGTAGCTTTCCTTGTGGATCTGATAAAGGCTGCACTTGTGATCGTTCCATCTCCTGAAGTGATGTTCATATTGTAAATAGTATGATTATTACCTTCAAGAAGGTCTACGTAGGTGAACATCGGTGTGTAGTTGTCGTCACCGCTTTCTGCGGCACTGTAAGCAAACTCTTCCGGTACATATGTAATACCGTCTGCACCGGCTCCATACATATCCACATTTTCCCTGAAATATATCGCCGCTGGAGAGGCGCTGATCTTGGATCTTGCTCCTGCCAGGTCGAAGGCCGAATATATCATTATCCTTTTTTCGCCCTCGATGACCTGCGAATCCGGTGTGTCGTCATATGCGGACTTTGCCAGCAGAGGCTTTACCTGTGTCTGTCCGTCCCATCGTGGTATAAAGCGGTTTTCGCCGTAATTGACAATGCCTCGGTAACATTCCTCTCCTCCGAGCCAGGAGTTGAAGTGTGAGAAGTCAATCTCGGAGAGCCATATACCTTCATTTCCTTCTATGTATGTGGATTTCAGCTCTTTGAGTTCATTCGCAGGGGTGACGTCGCAGTCTGATCCAAAGGTGATTGTCTCACCGTTATCATATCCTCTGAGGCGACCGACGAACCATCCCTCCTTGGTAGTGCCTGCAATGCCGGTGTTATATATATGACAGTTTTTGAAGGTGACGTTCATCTTTTCTGCACGGCTGCTCTTCGATTTTCTGGATATATATCCTGCGATTCCTCCTGCTGCTCCATCTGCTGCCCTGACGTGGGAGTTCCTGATGTTGATATTGGTGAAACTGCTGCTTCCTTTGAGGGTGTTCACCAGCATTCCGACATCTGCGGTCTCGATGCCCTCAACTTTCGAGTCTTCAATTGTTATATTCCTGACGTTCAGATTCTGGGCGGTTACTCCGAAGAGTCCAGCTTGCAACTCCAGGCCTTTCAGCGTGTGGCCATTACCATCAAATGTGGCTTTTGCCGGAAGATGAAGCGGCTGCTGTCCTGACTTATGTCCCATATCGATGTCAGTGATGACCTTGAATGTCAGACCGGATCCCAATGTGTCAGTGTGAGCGGCTTCTGATAGCCAGACGATGTCTTCAGCGCTGTCGATGATGTAGCAGGAAGGGTCGGCTGGGTCGACAGTTAAAGTGGATGCAGTAGGATATGTCCCATCCCAGATGCTGTAATTGTTGTGAGCAGAAGATGTCTGGAGGCTGATTTCATATTCTTTGCCCTGCTCAATGGAAATGGCCGTATCACCATTGAAACTGTATGAGGCGATTTCCGCACCACCTTTGATAATCCTCGCAGTGCAAGTGATGGTCACGCTGCTGTCTGAGGGCGCAACGATGTAGTTTTCAGATATGTTAAAGATGTTCCCGGAGGTTCCGAGAGGAATATCGTCGAATTCGAATGTGAGTTCTCCCGTATATGACGTAAGTTCTCCCGTGAATGGATTAAAGCCGCTGGGGAGGCTTTCGAATGTCAGTCTTGCACTTTCTGCAGGGGAGGTGTCTGTAAATCTCAGATGTGCTGCAGGGCTCTTGAGTGGAATGGTTTCTATGCTGTCAGCAGGGGAGTCCGGACTTATGATGACTGAGCAGTAAAGAGCATACATCTCCTTCATCTTTTGAGTTCCGCCGTCAAGGTAGTCGGAGTAATCTACGTTTACGGTGCCGTCTTCTGTGAAACTGTATGCGGTGTTGTCTTTGTCGTCAGCCCAGAACAATATGGCATATGTCTTTCTGTTGTACAGTTTTACTTTCATTCCATCTCTGAGAGCGTCTGACCAGGATTCGGTGATCGTGTCCAATGGGGATAGCTCTCCGGAGAAATTATGGTATATTACAGCCTGCAACCGGTTTACCGGGTATGTAGCACTGATAGGGTCAGCAGGTTGGTCATCCTGCTCAGTTCTGAACTGGAAAGTCACCTCAGTCTGACTTCCAAGTAAAAGTTCGCTTAAGTCTACAAGAGTGCACGATGGCAGTGTCTGCAGAAGAAGGAACAAAATAGGTGTAGCAATCTTATTTTTCATATTTGAGGCTTAGGCAAAAAGCGGACGATTTTCATAATTATATGCCTGTAAATGAGGGTTATGTTGCGATGTAATTCATATATTTGTAGAATTAACCATAGAAACCAATAATCAATCACACTATGAAACGTCTTCTTTTACTATTCCTGGCTGTAGCAGCCGTCTTTTCTTGTGCTCAGAAAGAGTCTGATGATAAGTTTGTCCTCAGCAAGGGAGTCAACATTGCTCATTGGTTGTCTCAGAGTGAGGCAAGAGGTGAGTTCAGAGAGCAGTATTTCACTGAGAATGATGTCCGTCAGATAGCTCAGTGGGGTTTTGACCACGTGAGGATCCCGATTGATGAGGAGCAGATGTTCCTTGAAGACGGTACCAAGGATGAGGAAGCATTCAGACTGCTCCATAAGGCACTTGAGCTTTGTGGAAAGTACAATCTGAGGGCAATTGTGGACCTGCACATTCTCAGAAGTCACCATTTCAATGCTGCATATAAGCCTCTGTTTACTGAGAAGGCTGCACAGGAGGCATTCTTTGAATGCTGGAGAAAACTTTCGGCAGAACTCAAGGACTATAGTACCTCGATGGTGGCATATGAGCTTATGAATGAGCCTGTTGCTGATGATCACGAGGATTGGAACAAGCTTGTCAAGGAGGCTTATTCGGTAATCCGTGAAAATGAAAAGGACAGGGTGATCGTGATAGGAAGCAATATGTGGCAGTCCTACTCGACAGCCCAGTACCTCGCCCTTCCTGAAGGTGACCCGAACATCATCCTCAGCTTCCACTATTATGAGCCTATGATATTGACTCACTATCAGGCAAGCTGGACTGAATACAAGGATTATGGCGGTGAGGTCAACTATCCTGGCCAGACTGTGACAGAAGAGCAGATCGGTTCGCGCCCTGCAGTCGAGCAGGCTGCATTCGGCAGATGGACTTCGGAGAAATATGACAAAGAGCGTTTCGTCCGTGATTTCACAATGGCAGTCGAGGTCGCTGAGCGCTATGGAATACCTGTTTATTGCGGTGAGTACGGCTGCCTCTCAGATGAGGTCAATGACCAGCAGCGTTATGGCTGGCTTACTGACATAAATGATGTCTTCGACGAAATGGGAATCGCCCGCACAGTGTGGTGCTACCGCGAAGGCGAGGACGGCTTCGGCGTACTTTCAGGCTTGACCGGCCCGGTCGACGAGCAGATGCTGGAGGCTTTGTTGAAATAGTAATATATAGAACTTAACTTTCGCATTTGCGAAAGCACCTTATTTTGAGACCTTCAGGTCGATGGAAAGTCCCCTTTCCGAGAAAGGGGATTTAGGGGATAGGTAACGTAAAGGCAGAAGGTGCGGTGGGAAAAAGTTTCGCAAGTCTCACCAATCTTCAATATATCAACAACTTATCACTTGCGAAACTTGAGTATAGAATATGAGGAATTTGACCTTGATAGCTGCTGCCTTCCTATTGGCTGCGTGCGCTCAGCCGCAGGTTGAAGGAGAAGCTGTTCTGACTGGAACCAATCCAATCATCACTGGACAATTTACTGCTGACCCTACAGCCAGAGTATTTGAGGGTAAGATATATATGTACCCGTCTCACGACATTCCAAGTGTCATCACGCACACTGACGGTTCTGCCTGGTTCAGTATGCCGGACTATCACGTGTTCTCGTCGGAGGATCTGACTCTCTGGACAGACCACGGGGTGATTCTGCGCCAGGAGGATGTGCCTTGGGGTAAGCCTGATGCCTATGCGATGTGGGCTCCGGACTGCGTGTACAAGGATGGTAAATACTATTTCTATTTTCCTGATGCTCCGGCAGAAGGTTTTGGCTTCGGTATCGGAGTCGCTGTCGCAGACCGCCCTTCAGGCCCATTTACGCCACAGCCCGAGCCGATCAAGGGAGTCTTCGGAATAGACCCTTGTGTCCTGGTGGATGACGACGGCACTTCATATATCTATTGGTCAGGTATGGGACTCAGCGGCTGCAGGCTCAAGGACAATATGCTTGAACTTGATGGCACCCCTGTTCGTCTTGACGAGCCTCTTCCAGCGGGTTTCAAGGAAGGACCTTTCGCGTTCAAGTATAACGGTAAATATTATCTTACCTATCCGTGGGTAAGGGAAAACACTGAGACTCTTGCATATGCTGTGAGTGACAGTCCGCTTGGCCCTTTCGAGTACAAGGGCCTGATTATGAAGGAGTCACCGACAGGGTGCTGGACAAACCATCATTCGTTGGTCGAGTATAAAGGGGAGTGGTATCTCTTCTATCATCACAACGACTACTCACCTTCGTTCGACAAAAACCGTTCTGCGCGTATCGACAGGGTCTTCTTCAATGAGGATGGCACGATCCAGGAGGTCATTCCTACACTGCGAGGCGTAGGTCCTGTCAAGGCTTCATCACAGGTGCATATAGACCGCTACAGCAGCATTGACGGGGCATATATAGAATATGTTGACACCTCTGACCTGTTCAAGGGATGGAAGACGGTGTTCGCCAAGGCCGGAGATTCTGTAAGATTCGATGACCTGGATTTCGGAAAGAAGGCTCCGAAGAAGGTTGTGTTCAGAGCCAAATCTCCTGATGGATGCAAGGTGACTGTGACAGCAGGTGAAAGAGCTGAATTTGTCATACCGTCATCGCTTGAATGGACTGAGTTTACCTTGCCTATGCCATTCAGAGTCAGGAATATACAGAACCTGGAGGTCGAGCTCCTTTCGGAAGGGACATTAGAAGTTGATTGGATTAAATTTATATGAATATGAGAAACGTCGCTACCCTTATCATTGCGGGCCTGTGTCTGATAGGCTGCAGCCAGAAGAATACTTTCGTATATGAAGGTAACCCTCTTGTACGTGACAAGTACACGGCCGATCCGGCGCCGATGGTGGCTTCAGACGGCAGGCTGTACCTCTTCTGCGGACACGACGAATGCTTTGAGGACAGACCTGGTTATGAAGGCAAATATGGATTTAATATCACTGAGTGGCTGTGCTATTCGACAGAGGATATGCACACCTGGACAGACCACGGAGTGGTGATGAAACCTACTGATTTCAGTTGGGCGGTTGGTGAAGCCTGGGCTTCTCAGGCAATCGAGGCACCGGACGGAAAGTTCTATTTCTATGTGTCCACCCAGTGCGGCGATCCGGACTGCAAGGCTGTGGGCGTGGCAGTCGCAGACAGGCCTGAAGGCCCGTATGTCGATGCCATCGGCAAGCCTCTCATCGTGGACTCGATGACAGACAATGGCCCGAGAGGGTGGTGGAACGACTTCGATCCGACAGTGATGATAGATGATGACGGCACACCTTGGATGAGCTGGGGCAACGGCACCTGCTTCCTGGTGAAGCTGAAGAAGAATATGATAGAGCTTGACGGCGAGATCCAGATTCTTCCGATGGAGAATTATGTGGAAGGTCCTTGGCTTTATAAGCGCGACGGACATTATTATAATGTCTATGCGTCAATGGGAAATCCTCTTGAGACCATATCATATGCTATGGCTGATAATGTGGAGGGACCCTGGACCTTTATGGGAGAGCTTACAGGAATGGGACAAGACAGCTTTACCATTCATCCGGGCGTGATCGACTACAAGGGCAAGACCTATTTCTTCTACCACAACTCAAGCCTTTCTCTGGATGGATATGGCCCTGCCACAGGACGCCGCAGCGTGTGCGTGGATGAGATGTTCTACAATCCAGACGGAACCATCAGACCGGTGGTGCAGACCAGGGCAGGAATAAAGTCACTTGTACCAGCCACAAAGGGAGCCTTTCAGACACGTAAATATAGAAATGTCTTCGTCGAGGCCGGCTACACTCCGGAGGCAGTCGAGGCCAAGGTAAACGAGGTGTTTGATGAGGTCTTCTTCGGACCGGACAAGGTCTACTTTGAAGTGGAGGACAGCCTTGCCTATATTTCCGACATAAAGAACAATGACGTCCGCACCGAAGGAATGTCCTACGGAATGATGGCGGCGGTGCAGATGGACCGCAAGGACATCTTTGACAGACTCTTCAGATGGTGCAAGAAATATATGCAGCACTCCGACGGTCCTCTTGAAGGCTATTTTGCCTGGAGCTGCGGAGTGGACGGTACCCGTAATTCGCAAGGTCCGGCTTCTGATGGCGAGCTCTACTATGTGACAGCCCTCCTGTTTGCGTCCAACCGTTGGGGCAATGACACAGGCATTGACTATAAGGCTGAGGCTCAATACATTCTTGACTGCGCTTTTGCAAAGGACGGCACTGACGGAGTCTATAACTTCATAAATCCTGAGCAGAAGCTGATTACATTCACTCCGACCGGCTACGGTTATTCCTTTACAGATCCGTCGTACCATATTCCTGCCTTCTATGAGGTGTGGGCGAGATGGGCTGATGACGGCCGTGAGGATTTCTGGCTCGAGTGTGCTGCGGCCGCAAGAGAATACCTTCATAAGGCGACTCACCAGGAGACCGGACTCAATCCTGACTACAGCAATTATGACGGTTCTATAAGGATGTTCAATGGAAGCCATTTCGGTACAGGCAATTTCCGCTATGATTCGTGGCGTGTCCCGATGAATATAGCAATGGACTATTCGTGGTCCTGCGCTGATGCTCAGTGGCAGAAGGAATATGGCGAAAAGATCCAGCGATTCTTCTACTCTCAGGGAATGAAGGATTATGTAGACCAGTACCGTGTCGACGGCACCCTCCCTTCGGAGGATGAAATCCTTCCAGCAGGAAGCTGGACAAAGGCCCTTCGTCATTCTGTGGGACTGGTGTCTACCCTTGGAGCGGCTTCGCTTCTTACCGAGCACAGCATCAACAAGGAGTTTGTGGACGCATTGTGGCACTCAGAGAACGTACCTTACGAGGACGGCTATTTCGATGCCTATTATGATGGCCTTCTGCGCCTGTTTGCATTTATGCATATGAGCGGAAAATATCAGATCATATTTCCTGAATAGTTGATATATATGAAAAAGTATATAACTGCGCTTGTCGCGGTGACGATGGTATTGGCCTCAATTCCTCTTTCGCTTGACGCAAAGAGGAAGAGTGCTGATCTTGTGGAGAAGTATCCGGCTCTTGCTCCATATTTCAGTACACCTACAACTGAGTCAATACGCCCCGATGAGCAGGGTTTCATCCGCCGCTGGCTCCTTCTTGAGCCTATCAGCAAACCTAACCGTGGCAATACAGTCTTTGTGGACAGCTACGTCAGAAAGAATCTGGACACAGGATGGAACAAGGGCGATTTCACGTTGCCAAAAGATGGACAGAAAGTCAAGGATACTACCTTAGTGTGGCATTCTTTGGACAGTAAACTCTTCAATGTCAAGCTTTACCGTTATGCAGTAGGTACTGGAACCGGCCGTTATGGTATGATATGCCGTGCGGTGACGGTGATCGATGTGCCGGAGGATATAGAGGACATCCGTCTTGCGGTAGGTTCCAATTCGGCATCTATGTGGTGGATTGACGGCGAGGAAGTCCTCATCCTTTCCGGTGACAGACGTATGGTTATGGATGATGCTGCATCAAAGAGACTTACCCTCAAGAAAGGCCGTCATATACTTACCGGTGCTGTCATCAATGGCCCGGGTATGAGCGACTTCTGCGTACGATTCATCGATGAGGACGGCAATCCTGTAATGAATTATGACATTCGTAACAAATAGACGGATATGAAGACATCAGCAAAGATATTATCTATAGCGGCATCTGCCCTTATATCTGTTTCTGCCCTTGCGCAGGAAGGAAAGCCGTGGATCCACGACCCGTCTACAATTATGAAATGCGACGGGAAATATTATACCTTCGGAACCGGTGGCGGCGGCCTTATTTCAGAGGACGGCTGGAACTGGTACCCGGGAGCAGTGCGCCCGGGTGGCGGCGCAGCTCCCGACGCCCTCAAGATAGGTGACCGCTATCTGGTTGCATATAGTTCGACAGGCGGAGGACTTGGTGGCGGTCACGCCGGCCGTATCCTTACAATGTGGAACAGGACTCTTGATCCGGAGTCTCCGGATTTCGCTTACACTGAGGCTGTTGAAGTGGCTTCTTCGCAGGTTGATGAAGACTGCGATGCCATAGATGCCGGCTTGTTTATGGATCCTGTTACAGGACGCCTGTGGTGTACATATGGAACATATTTCGGATTTATCCGTATCGTCGAACTCGATCCAAAGACTGGTGCCCGTGTCGAGGGAAACGAGCCTGTCAATATAGCCATAGATTGCGAAGCTACTACAATCATCTGGCGTGACGGCTGGTACTATCTTCTCGGAACGCACGGAACCTGCTGTGACGGTGTAAATTCTACCTACAATATTGTTGTGGGCCGTTCGCGCAGTGTCACAGGACCTTATCTTGACAACGTGGGACGCGATATGATTGCAGGAGGAGGAAAGATGGTGATAGACGCTGATGACCGTCAGTTCGGAGCCGGTCATTTCGGCCGTTATATTGAGGATGAAGGTGTGGAGAAGATGTCCTTCCATTGGGAGGCTGACCTGGACCGCAGCGCCCGCAGTGTACTTGCGATCCGTCCGCTTCTTTGGGTGAACGATTGGCCGGTCGCCGGAAGTTCTTTCAAGGCTGGAGTCTATGAGATTTCATCAGTGCGCAGAGGATATGCATTGGAACTTGCAGTAGACTTTGTCCGTCAGCAGATTCCGAGGAGAGGCTGGTGGGAGGAGTCAGACGAACCTGAGGTTACTTATCCTAACCAGACCCTTGAGGATGTTGCAGGCACTTGGCCGGAAGGCGAGATCCCTGCACGTGCCGGTGATTGGATGAACCGACCTCATCAGAGATGGACAGTTACTCCGGTTCCTGAGGCTGGGGGCTATCTGGGAGGACAGTACTGCAAGATTCAGATTGAAGGCACAGACAGAGTGCTTGCGGCCACTGATGATGCTGAAGTGGTGACTCTCCCGGCATACACAGGAGCATCGGAGCAGCTCTGGAAGATAGAACAGCTGGCCGACGGCACCTGGCGCCTCTCTCCAAAGTCACTGCCGGACTATGTCCTTACTTGCATAGCAGACAGCACACCGACCCTTGCAAAATATAACTTCGAGTCCGACAACTGTAAATGGAACTTCATTAAAAAGTAGTTATATATGAAACGCAGACTTCTTACTTTTCTGGCAGTTCTCTGTGTTGCATCCTGCACGCTCGGGGAATATGACTTCGTAAATAATCGTATTCCTTCGGACGGACCTTCCAAGCCGGTTCCTTCGCCTGAGGTGGAGGCGGAGCCCTTTGTGCCGGTTATCAGCATTGATGTCAAGGGCGGAGGCGGCATAGAAAGCAAGGAGGAATATGTCAAGGTCAATGTCATCATCCAGGAGACCGAAGATGTCGTATATTCAGCGGCTGGTCGCGCAAAGGGCAGGGGAAACGCCACCTGGGGATATGAGAAGAAACCATATAAGATCAAGTTTGACGAAAAGCTCGGTGTCCTGGGGTTCGCTGCCAACAAGGAATGGGTGCTGCTTGCAGAGTACTGCGACAAGTCTCTGATGAGGACAGCATATATGTGTGAACTGGCCCGCACCGTCGGCCTGCCGTATCCGATTCATTACCGCCACGTCAATCTCTACCTGAATGGTAAATATATGGGAATATATGTCCTTACTGATCAGGTTGAAAAGAAGTCTCACCGTGTGGATATAGAGGATGACGGCTTCCTGTTCGAGAATGACAACTACTTCTGGGAGGAACCCCTGACCTTTATGACAGATCATCGTCAGTACTGGTACACATTCAAGTATCCTGATCCGGAGGATGGGGAGATCGTTTCCGGTGATAAGAATTTCCGTTTCATTACAGGCTTTATGAATGACTTTGAGGCAGCTTTATATGGGGATGCCTTTAAAGATCCGGAGATCGGATACCGGAAATATATTGATGTTGAGGCTTTTGCAAAGTGGTTTCTGGTCCAGGAACTCATAGCAAACCTGGAACCCAATATGTATTACGTCCTCCCTTCACAAGACTCCAAACTCCAGATCGGCCCAGTCTGGGATGCCGAATGGAGCCTCGGACTGGCCTACAGGGAAGACGAATACGCAGGCTGGGCCAGCCTCCCGACCCAGCCAGACAGACACCAGCAGATCTGGAGCAAATGGAAATACTTCGGCCGCCTCTTCGGGGATCCGTATTTTGTCTCTGTCGTCCGCGAGGAGTGGGAGATGCTTAAGCTTCAGCTCCCCGCATTCCAAACCAAGATGCAGTCAGTCGCAGCCAGCATAAGCAAAGCCCAGACAGCCAACTTCGACCGCTGGCACACCCTCACCTGGCACGTAAGCGTCGGCCTCATCTGCGAAGGCACCTGGGAAAAAGAAGTCCGTTACGTCGAAACCTTCTTCTCCGACCGCATAGCCTGGCTCGACACCTTCCTTGCCAGACTCTAGGGCTACTTCAGACGCCTCCTGCCTCTCATAACGGTACTTCTTTCCCACTGTTATGAGACCACATATGCCCCAGACCCACCTCACTGGCCTCCCGTCTCTCACAACGGTCACCTTCAGCTACCGTTATGAGCAGCCACCCCACTCAGACCTATCCCCAAGTCACTTCCGCTCTCACAACGGTACTTTTTCATTATTCGGAAAGATAGGCACAAAGCAAGTCGTGCGAGCCTTTAGGCCGAGCTCGCACGACTTGCTTTGAGTGGTCGCCCCTGCTTCTGGCCGATCGCGATGCCGCTGATGAGATACACGTCCCCATAAATATCGATGCTATTGATACTGGAAGATTGATAATATTCAGCTGTCAAGCATATAGGTGTATGACATATGATATAGGACGTGGTCGGCGAATACGCCGGCCGACCACTTTTTAGTCTTGTGGCGCACCATCACCGGCCAAAAGCAGGGCCGGCGACTCAAAGCAGTCAGCGCGAACAAACCCAAAAGGGTTCGCACTGACTGCTTTGTGCGAATGCAGAGCATATTTGTATAGCATTGGACTACCTGTCCACTCTCATAACGGTAGCGGAAGAAGACCGATATGAGAGACTGAGTTCTTTATTTTACAATGCCTGCGTGCTGATCGGATGTCATTTTTGTTAAAAAAAAGACAAAACTTTAAAAATAAAGAAATTTCTCGTGTATTTATTTTTAAAGTTGCCGGGAATTGATTCAGGTATATCTATATTCGGGCAACTAAAATATGTGGAATATGCAAGAATTGTCGTTGAGAGATTTATATGATGGAGATTTCTATCATATATGCACGGAGGGTTTGGAGCAGGTCACTTTAATGAAAGATTTGGAAGATTTCAGAGTAGCTTGGAACTATCTGGCAATATGTGCGTGGAGAACAGGAGTTTTTGTTGTGGCATTTGTTCTGATGTCAAACCATCTTCATATCCTTGCAGCTTGCCGGAATGCTGGTCAAGTCAATAAATATATAAGGAGCTTTAAGGCACTATATTCCAGATATCTGAATAAGAAATACGGAATGACAAAGACTATGCATTGTTCCGATACAGCTATATACAGAATTGATACTATACAGTATCTAAGAAACTGCATAGCATATATATTCAGGAATCCACTGACTGCCAGAATATGCTCTATACTGGATCAGTACAGTTGGTCAAGTTTCCACTCTTGTTTTAGTGGCGTGGGCAAGCTTGAAGACGGCTTTCCGCTCTGCGAGTTGAGTTTTACCGAAATTCGTAAACTGCTCAGAGTCGGAGCAAATCTTAAAAACTGTCCATTACGTGTTGATTCTCAGGGCTATATCACTTTGTCTTCATTTGTTCATAATGATATAGTTGAGAAGGTGTTCGGAAATTCAGGAAGGTCTTTTATGTATCACCTCGGAGGAGGCAATGATGCTAAAATGGAGTATGAGCTGGTACATCAACCACTTGTCAGTGTTACAGATTCTGATATGTATTCACTTGTGTCAACTTATGTGGCCAACCGTTTTTCCGGAAAACACATTTCAGATCTTACGGCTTCTGACAAATGCTCTATATTGAAATCACTCTTTTTCAATCACAAGACATCAATACCTCAGCTGGCAAGAATTATGGGGCTTCCGCGTGAGCTAGTGAAGAAGATGCTGCTGCAATAGTCTCGTACATTCTGCTCTTGCTATTCTTCCCCTCTTTGCTTTTGCTCTCACGACGGTCAGGTTAGTCTGCCGTTGTGAGAACAAATGTGCATTCTACATAACTCTGAGGCATTTGAGGTCTCACAACGGTTATTTGTTGTCACCGTTATGAGACCCTGCCATATCCCCACCTATCTACAAACCACTTCCACTCTCACAATGGTATAACTTTTCTACCGTTATGAGAGGCAATATGCTTCCTATATGCATCAGAGGGGGCACCACTCTCATAACGGTCATATTTTGCTGCCGTTGTGAGAGTAATTATGCATTCTGCATAACCCAGAGGCAGCTGAGGTCTCATAATGGTACCAGTAATATACCGTTATGAGGACATACCAAGGCAAAAGATTGCCAGTTCTGCAAATTCTCCTTAAATTTGTCTGACTGGCCCAATCTGCAACACTTTAAACGTTAGACTATATGAAACTCAAACTTACTCTTTTTGCGTTCTGCTCTCTTATCGCACTTGCCTGTGCTCCGAAGCAGGCGAGTGTAGAAATCATTCCTATTCAGGATAATGTGCAGCCGCGTGTTATGGCGCGTGGGCTTTTTGCTGATGCTCCGGACAGCCTTGTGGCTGAACTTGGGTTGCAGGATGGTGTGCCTGCCTCTGTGTCTGCTTTTCTTGTGAAGGTGGAGACTGGTTCGGGCAGAAATGCCGAAGCTAAGAACCTCCTCTTTGATGCAGCCAACGGAGCACCTGATTCACGCCTCCTGCCTGTGCTTGACTCCTGTGGAGTTGCTGCTGAGGCAGTGGATTATATATTCATAACCCATATGCACGGCGACCATATCGGCGGCCTGATGAAGGACGGAACCTGCGTCTTCCCGAACGCGGATATATATATCAACGAGGTCGAGTTCAATGCCTGGATGCAGATGCCGCAGGATAGAAACGGCTCAGTACGTGCCTTGGCTCAGGCATATGGCGAAAGAATCAAGCTCTTCACGCCTGACCAGCAGCTTCCGTGCGGAGTCGAGCCGATAGAGGCATATGGCCACACGCCAGGTCATACGATCTATAAGATAGGGGATATACTGATAGCAGGAGACATTATGCACGGCGTGGCCCTGCAGAGTGTGTACCCTGAGTACTGCGCAAGATTCGATATGGATCACGCTCAGGCTGTAGCTTCCCGCAAAGCAGTCCTCGAAATGGCCCGCCAGGGCGACGTGAAGGTCTACGGAATGCATTTCCCTGCCCCATACTGCCTCCAGTAACCGCCAACCAAACTTTCCAACATCAAAATACCAGCCCAACCTCCCGCGACGCAAGTTTTTCGCACAAAATCCCTGCGTCGCGCACAGGAAAGAGGCTCTCTGACCATATTCCGCACAGCGACGCAAGCTTTTCACGTAAAACACCTGCGTCGCGCACAGGGAAATGGCTCTCTGACCATATTCCACACCGCGACGCAAGCTTTTCACCCAAAATACTTGCGTCGCGAACAGGAAAAGAACATTCTGACCAGATTTCCAGCCGCGACGCAAGATTTTCCTCACAAAAATTTGCGTCGCGGCTTAGGTTTTTCTATTTTCGTAGTTTAAAATTAATATAAATTATGAAGAAGATCAGTGATAGAATATACTACATCGGTGTAAACGATTTTGACAAGGTGCTTTTTGAGGGGCTTTGGCCTCTGCCTTATGGGGTTAGTTATAACTCTTATCTTGTTGTGGATGAGAAGGTTGCTTTGATTGACACTGTGGAGGCAGGGTTTGAGGAGGAGTTTCTTGCAAATGTGCACGAGGCGATAGGGGAGCGTGCGATCGACTATCTTGTGGTCAATCATATGGAGCCTGACCACTCGTCTCTGATTGCATATATGCTTGAAAAGTATCCTTCGCTGCAGATTGTGGCTAATGCCAAGACTGTTCCTATGTTGCAGGGCTATTATGGCACCTCGCAGGAGAGGATCCGGGTGATGAAAGAGGGAGACAGTCTATGCCTTGGCAGCTGCAGCCTCAGTTTCCATATGATCCCGATGGTGCATTGGCCAGAGACTATGGTGACTTGGCTGGCTGAGGAGGGAACTCTGTTTGCAGGAGATGCCTTCGGCACTTTCAAGGCGGTGGACGAAGAGGTGATCGACAATGAGGACACTTTCGAGGAGTACCGCGACGAGATGATCCGTTACTATTCCAACATCGTGGGCAAGTACGGGACTCCGGTTCAGGCTGCTCTCAAGAAACTTAGTGGCTTGGAAATCAAGAGGATATGCAGTACTCACGGCCCGGTGTGGGAGACTTCGATTCCTCAGGTTGTTGCCCTCTACGACAAGATGAGCCGCTATGAAGTGGAAAGAGGAGTGTGCATTGTCTACGGTTCTATGTATGGCAACACAGCTGCTGCAGCCGACGCCTTGGCAATGGAACTCGAAGCGAGAGGTATCCCATATGCAATCCACGACCTGGCGTGCAACAATGCCGGCGAACTGGGAGTCTCGGGAGCGCTGCGCGATGTGTTTAAATATGATACTATCGTGGTCGGTTCCCCAACATATAACAATGGTATATTCCCACCTGTGGAGACGTTTATGAAGGCCCTGCAGGCACGTCTGATCAAGGGAAGACGCTTCTTCGCCTTCGGCTCATACACGTGGTCGGGCGCGAGTGTCAGCCTCCTGAATGCAATGGCTGAATCAATGGGATATGACATATTAGGCGCAGGCCTCTCCTTCCCGCAGGCATATACCCGCGAGAAGTGCGATATGTCGGCCGTAGCCGATATGCTTGCATAGCGGCTGCACGCGGGAAAAACCGCTGAAATATAAATAATGATGCCTGGCTTTTAGCCAGGCATTGCTTTTAATATATATATGTAAGTGAAGTCAGTGCTTCGTCGGCTGACGAGCCTCCGTAGAGGAGTTCGTAGGTGCCGTGTACCGGATTTACATTCTGAGTTGTCTCATCCCACCAGTTGAATGTCTCGTCGGTGAGAGGAATCTCCACCTTGACAGTCTTTCCTGGAGCTACAGTCACGCGCTCAAAGCCTCTGAGGGTCTTGATCGGGCCTTTCGGATCGTCAGGTTTTCTGATGTAGAGCTGAACGACCTCGTCTCCCGCTACTGAACCTGTGTTCTTTACCGGGATGATGAGCTTGCCGTTCTTTACCTTAGCCTTTCCATACTCGAAAGTTGTGTAGCTGAGTCCGTGACCGAACTGGAAGAGAGGCTCGTCTCTGAAGTATCTGTAGGTGTGACCTTCCATATCGTAGTTCTCGAAATGAGGAAGCTGGTCAACCGACTTGTAGAATGTCAGAGGAAGTCTTCCGGAAGGGTTTACATCACCGAAGAGGACGTCTGCAATGGCTGTTCCGCCCATCTGTCCAGGATACCAGGCCTGAAGGATGGCGTCGCAGTGCTGACTTTCAGGAACAAGTCCTACTGCACTTCCTGAGAAGTTCACGAGGATGACCTTCTTGCCGTCATTGTGGAGGGCCTCGATGAGGTCTCTCTGCACCTTAGGGAGCTCGATGTCTGTTCTGTCGCCGCCGCTGAAGCCAGGTACGTGTACAGGCATCTCCTCACCTTCGAATTCAGGGGATATACCTCCTGCAAAGATTACGATGTCCACATCCTTGAGCTGATAGAGCACGTCTGCAACGTCAAGAGCAGGCTCAAAGTTCTTTCTGAGCTTCTGCTGTCTCTCTACATACTGCTTGAGGGTGTTCTTGTCGATTGCATATCTTGCAGCAAGTGCATCAACCTCCTCGAGAGTCATAGTCGCGAATTTTGCAAACGGTGATCTAGGGTCTGGCTGAGGGCAGTATTCGTTGCCGAGGATACCGCAGCCACGGATATATTTCACGTCAGGAATACGTTCACGGACAGCCTCCACAAGGGTGATTGTCTCCTTTGGAATAGGATTGTAGTTGCCCCACATCATAGCCTCGTCATCTGCGTTAGGACCCACGATGGCTATCTTGCTGTCTGCCTTGAGAGGAAGAACCCCGTCATTGTTCTGAAGGAGAACCATAGTCTCGTGAGCCATCTTGAGTGCAAGTGCCTTGTGCTCTTCACCCTCTACGATGTCGTCAGAAAGATGATCCCATAGTGAGACTCCATCCATCTCGCCGAGTCTGAATCTTTCAAGAAGAAGACGGCGCAGGTTAACGTCGATCTCCTCTTCTGTGATAAGGCCTCTGCTGACTGCCTCAGGAAGATAGGCGAAAGATTCTCCGCACTCAGTGTCCATACCGGCCTTTACGGCAACAGCTGCAGCTGTCGCTGCATCTGGACTATAGCCGTGTCTGCCTGGCTCGTAGAAGTCAGGAACTGCCCAGCAGTCGGATGTGATGATGCCCTGGTAATTCCATTCTCCACGCAGGATTTCGTTGATGAGCCTGTCGTTTGCTCCTGCAGGAACTCCGTCCACTCGGTTGTAGGCTGTCATAACCTCTTCCACTCCACCTTTTACTACAAGGTCCTTGAATGCAGGAAGATAGGTCTCGCGCAGGTCACGCTCACTTACAGATACATCGAAAGAGTGGCGGTTCGACTCCGGTCCCGAATGCACAGCATAGTGCTTCGCACAAGCGTGTGCCTTGCGGATAGGAGACTCGTCGTCTCCCTGAAGTCCCTTCACTACAGACACTCCAAGCACTCCCATAAGATAAGGGTCCTCGCCGTAGGTCTCCATACCGCGTCCCCAACGAGGGTCACGGAATATATTGATGTTCGGTGTCCAGAATGTAAGTCCCTGGTACCTCTCCAGATCGCCGGCCTCATCTGCAATGCGATGCTTTACACGAGCCTCGTCGCTGACTGCAGTGAACACTTCATACAGAAGCTCGTCGTCAAACGAAGCAGCCATACCGATGGCCTGAGGGAATACTGTTGCAGAACCGTTACGTGCAACGCCGTGCAGAGCCTCGTTCCACCAGTCATATTTCTTGATTCCAAGTCTTGGAACAGGAGCCGACGAGTTCATCATCAGCGACACCTTCTCCTCAAGAGTCAGTTCAGCAAGAAGCGCATCTGTACGAGCCTCAAATGTGCTGACAAGACTGTCTATATACTCAGTGTCATAAGATGGAGCTTCGCACTTCTTACCGCACTCGCAGCAAGAAGCTGCCATAAGGCATACTCCCAGAAAGAAAACTAGTTTTTTCATAATTATCAATGATTTTCAAGTAATTCTCAAATTTTGCAAATTCCCCCGACTAATCCAAACAAATCTGCGCATTTCTCCTATTCTTCCCAAACCTTAAGCCACGTCAATCGTTCTCACAAAGCTTCTATGGCACATTCGTGTGGCCCAAGGTCATTTGCAGCTTGCCTTAAGCCACGCGAATGTGACATATACATTCCGTGAGCCCGATCGGCGTGGCCTAAGGTTTGGCAAATCGGTAAGCGCATTGCAAATCCACAGCCCACTCAAAACAAACCGTATGAGTGCAGCCTGAAGACTCGCACGACTTTCCTTCTATCCATATATCCCTGATATTTAGTGACTTAACTAAAATGCCTGCTGTTCTGGTGCAGCAGGCATAGTGTGTAATGTGCTGAATGTCAGTATATTGTTAGGCATCAGAAGAAGTTAATCCTGTTGTGATTACCCCTGCGCGGCATAAGTCCTTATACGTCAGCTGCTTACGTGAAATCACCTGCGGCAAATGGAGCAGGTGATTCAGCATAATCCGCAGAAGCACTGTTACTTACTGTTCACGCAGGGTGGATATATAAAAAAGACAGGCAACTGTTGCCAGCTGCCTGTTCTTGTGTATTATGCTCCGAAGTTGTCGTAAAGGATGTTCTCCGGTGGTACTCCGAGTGAGTCGAGGAGTTTTACTACCGCGCCGACCATCATAGGAGGTCCGCACATAAGGTAGAGTGCATCCTCTGGTGCCTCGTGCTGCTTGAGGTAAGTTTCGAACATAACGTTGTGTACGAAACCTGCAACGTAAGGTACACCTGCTGCATCAGCCTCTGGATCCGGTCTGTCAAGTGCAAGGTGGAACTTGAAGTTAGGGAACTCCTTCTCGATTGCGTGGTAGTCATCAAGGTAGAATGCCTCCTTGAGTGCACGTGCACCATAGAAGAAGTTAACCTTGCGGTCAGTCTTCTCAGTGCGGAAGAGGTGCATAATGTGGCTGCGCATAGGAGCCATACCGGCACCACCACCGACGAAGATAAGCTCTGTCTCTGGAGAGAGATCCTTTGGAAGGAAGAACTCACCGTAAGGACCAGAGATAGTGATCTTGTCACCTGGCTTGAGAGAGTAGATGTAAGAAGAACAGATACCAGGGTTTACATCAACCCACTTGCCTGCAGCTCTGTCGAATGGAGGAGTTGCAATACGCACGTTGAGCTTGATGATGTCACCCTCTGCAGGGTAGCAGGCCATAGAGTAAGCACGTACGGTAGGAGTCGGGTTGACCATCTTGAGTGTTCTCAAGCCCATCTTTTCCCAATCTTCCTGGTACTGCTCGTCCACGTCGATGTCCTTGTAGTCTACAGTGACTGCAGGCACGTCGATCTGGATGTATCCACCAGACTGGAAGTTCAGGTGCTCTCCCTCAGGAAGCTTCACCACGAACTCCTTGATGAAAGTGGCAACGTTGTGGTTTGAAACCACCTCGCACTCCCACTTCTTCACGCTGAGTGCTGATGCAGGTACCTCGATAGACATATCCTCCTTGATCTTCACCTGACATCCGAGACGCCAGTTTGCAGCGATCTGCTTGCGGTTGAAGAAGCCGACCTCAGTAGGGAGGATCTCTCCGCCACCCTCGGTCACGCGGCACTTGCACTGTCCGCACGCACCCTTACCACCACAAGCTGAAGGAAGGAAAATCTTCTGCTCTGCGAGTGTCGAGAGAAGGTTGCCGCCAGGAGTTACCTCCACGATCTTGCTTCCCTCGTTGATGTTGATTTTAACTGTTCCTGAAGGTGTCAGCTTCGTCTTGATGAAGAGGAGAAGCGCCACCAGAATGAGTGTGACGATCACGAAGACGATCACAGCAAAAAGTATTGTTGTCTGTAGCATAGCTGGTCCTCCTATATTAAAGCTGAATACCCATAAATGTCATAAATGCGATACCCATAAGACCTACGGTGATGAAAGTGATACCGAGACCCTTGAGTGGTGCAGGTACGTGTGAGTACGAGAGTTTCTCGCGGATAGCTGCAAGAGCTACGATAGCGAGCCACCAGCCGATACCTGAACCGAGTGCATATACGATAGGCTCACCGATAGTCACGAAATCTCTCTCCTGCATAAAGAGTGAACCTCCGAGGATCGCACAGTTAACGGCGATGAGCGGAAGGAAGATTCCGAGCTGTGAGTAAAGTGATGGTGAGAACTTCTCCACAACCATCTCTACGATCTGTACGATAGCTGCGATGACCGCGATGAAGATGATGAAGCTGAGGAAGCTCAGGTCTACATTCGCGAACTTCTCGCCAAGCCATACAAGTGCGCCTGGCTTGAGCACGTACTCGTTGAGGAGATAGTTTACAGGAAGAGTGATGAGAAGCACAGCGATAACGGCAATACCGAGACCGTTGGCTGTCTTCACGTTCTTAGATACCGCCAGGTATGAACACATACCAAGGAAGTAGGCGAATATCATATTGTCGATGAAGATCGACTTTACAAATAAGCTAATATAATCTGCCATAGTATTCTTTAGTTATGTGTTATTTCTCCTGAAGGTCCTTCTGAAC
>JAFZED010000001.1 GCA_017560825.1 Bacteroidales bacterium
CACGAGTTACAGAGCTCTTCGAGGCACGTAACCCATCTAACCCAGCTGTCGTATCTGAGATCAACGGTGAGGTTATTATGGGTAAGATCAAGAGAGGTAACCGTGAGATCATCATCAAGAACAGAAGCGGTGCAGAGAAGCACTACCTCGTTCCTCTTACAAAGCAGATCCTCGTTCAGGAGAATGACTATGTAAAGGCAGGTACAAGACTTTCTGACGGTGCTGTTTCACCTACTGACATTCTCTCGGTTCTCGGTCCTATCAAGGTTCAGGAGTACATCGTGAACGAGATCCAGGAGGTTTACCGTCTCCAGGGTGTGAAGATCAACGACAAGCACTTCGAGATCATTGTTCGCCAGATGATGAGAAAGGTTCAGATCAACGATCCGGGTGACACAGAATTCCTCCCAGAGGAGCTCGTGGACAAGTGGTTGTTTATGGACACCAACGACTCCATCTACGGAAAGTACTTCGTTATGGACAAGGGTGATTCAGAACTCTACGAGGAAGGCGACATCATCACTGCAAGAGAGATGAGAGGTGAGAACGCTTCACTCGAGAGACAGGGTCTTAAGATGATGGTACTTCGCGAGGCTAAGCCTGCAACAGCAAGCCAGGTTCTCCAGGGTATCACAAGAGCAGCGCTGAAGACTAACAGCTTCATCTCTGCAGCATCATTCCAGGAGACTACAAAGGTGCTCAGCGAGGCTGCAATCAGAGGCCGCGTAGACACCCTCGAGGGTCTTAAGGAGAATGTCATCTGCGGACACCCTATCCCAGCCGGTACAGGCCAGAAGGAGTTCCAGGAGATTCTCGTTGCTCCGGCAACAGATATGCAGAAGAATCTTGCAGATCTCTAATATAAAAGGAGACGCCCGACGGCGTCTCCTTTTATATTTCTGAAACCGCTGCGGCCTTGACGGCTGCGGCGGTTTTTATATTGATAAATTGAAGGAATCAAAGTATCTTTGTAAGTTATTGGATAAAATTATATTAACCCTTAAATAAAGACAATGAAACACTTTCTCCCAACATTTCTGGTACTTTGCGGCCTGCTCGCCACTGCCTGCAATGAAGGCACACAGAGCGCTCCAAAGGAAGACACTTACTATGAGACTTTTACTGTCGAACTGACTGACAGGACATTGACTACCGGCTACTCTGCTGCAATCAGCGGAGTACAGACTGTGGAGATCCGTCCACAGGTAGGAGGTATGATCACAGACATCCTTATTGAGGAAGGAGAGAGTGTAAAGAAGGGACAGGTTCTCTTTATAATTGACCAGACTCCTTATAAGGCGGCGTACGAGATCGCCATTGCAAACGTGAAGAGCGCAGAGGCTAATCTTTCGACCGCCCAGCTCATTCTTGAGAGCAACAAAGGTCTGTTCGAGCAGGATGTCATCTCGGAATTCGACCTGATGACCGCACAGAACAACCTCACAGAGGCCGAAGCAAGACTTGCTTTGTGCAAGGCTGAGGAAGTGAATGCAAGCAACAATCTTTCATATACAGAAGTACGCTCCCCAGTAAATGGAGTAGCAAGTATGATCCCTTACCGAGTTGGTGCTCTGGTAAGCAGCAGCATAGCTCAGCCGCTTGTGACTGTGTCTGATGACAGCCGCGTCTACGCTTACTTCTCAATGGCTGAAAACCAGATGCTTGATATGATCAAGCAGTACGGCTCGCTTGACAGTGCAATGAGGCAGATGCCTGAGGTTGAACTGGTTATGAGCAACGGCGATGTGTACGAGCACACTGGAAAGATCAATGCGATCAGCGGTACGATCAGCGAAAGCACAGGTGCAGTCAGCATCAGAGCCGTGTTCAACAACCGCAACCACCTTCTCCGCAACGGAGGTAGCGGCACAATAATCATCCCTACTACACTTACTGGATGTAAGGCTATTCCTCAGACTGCTACATACGAACTGCAGGACCGTATATTCGTATATAAAGTTGTAGACGGAAAGGCGTCGGCTACTGAGATTCAGGTGGCACCTCAGAACAACGGTAAGGAATATATCGTTGTGAGCGGCCTCGAAGTCGGAGACGTCATCGTAGCGGAGGGTGCAGGTCTGATCAAGGAAGGAACTGTAATCAAGAGCAAATCAATGGAGGGTCAGGAGTAATGAACGTAAAGACATTCATCGACCGTCCTATATTTTCGGGAGTGATTTCTGTGATCATTGTCCTTCTGGGAGTGTTGGGCCTGGTAGGACTTCCGATCGAGCAGTTCCCGGAGATCGCTCCGCCGACGGTCAGCGTATCTGCTGCATATGCGGGAGCGAATGCCGAAACAGTGCAGAAGAGTGTGCTTGTGCCTCTCGAGGAGGCGATCAACGGCGTCGAGGATATGATGTATATGGTGTCGTCGGCGACAAACTCCGGTTCTGCGAGCATACAGATATATTTCCGTCAGGGTACTGACGGAGATATGGCGATGGTGAACGTGCAGAACCGAATAGCGTCTGCCCAGAGCCTTCTGCCTGCTGAGGTGACAAAGAGCGGTGTTACTGTCAGAAAGAGACAGACCAGTACCATCAAGGCACTTGCAGTCTACAGCCCTGACAACTCATTCGACAGGAAATTCATCGTCAACTATCTGAAAATCAACATTGAGCCAAGACTTTCCCGAGTAGCAGGAGTCGGTGAAGTGGATGTGCGAGGCGGAGACTACTCGCTCCGTATCTGGCTGGATCCGGGCAAGATGGCGAAGTACGGGCTTATGCCTTCCGACATCTCGGCTGTACTGTCAGAACAGAACCTTGAGGCCCCTACCGGAACCCTCGGTGCAGAATCTGAAAATACATTCCGATACGTACTTAAATACCGTGGACGCTACGAGGATGTGACCGACTATGAAAATATGGTCATCCGTGCAGAAAGCAACGGTACGGTGCTCCGTCTGAAGGATGTTGCAACCATTGAGCTCGGCGAGAGGAGCTATGACTACTCCGGCAGAGTGAACGGTCATCCGGGAACCACACTTACCATCTCACAGACTTCAGGCTCAAATGCCAACGAAATCATAGTGGAGATCGACAAGGTGGTGGAGGAGATCCGCAAGGATCTGCCTAAGGGCCTGGAGATCGTCGACCTGATGAGTACCAAGGACTTCCTTGATGAGTCTATCAAGAATGTGCTTATGACACTGCTGGAGGCCATCCTCCTTGTGATTCTGGTCGTATATCTCTTCCTTCACAGCTTCCGTTCAACCATTATCCCGACGCTGTCGATCATCGTTTCGCTGCTTGGCACCTTTGCTTTCCTTATGGTAGCTGGCTTCAGTCTGAATATGATCACCTTGTTTGCGCTGGTGCTTGTAATCGGTACGGTGGTGGACAACTCCATTGTCGTGGTGGAGGGAGTCCAGGCCAAGTTTGACATAGGCTACAAGTCTCCATACAAGGCAACTGTAGATGCAATGAATGAGCTCACCACTGCCCTTATCGCGACTACATTCGTGTTTATGGCAGTGTTCATCCCTGTGAGCTTTATGGGAGGTACGACCGGAGTGTTCTACAAGCAGTTCGGACTCACAATGGCGGTTGCAGTGGGTATTTCGCTCATCAACTCGCTTACCCTCTCCCCTGCCCTGTGTGCCCTTCTTATGCACCCTCCAAAAGAGAGTGGAGAAGAGAAGGAGAGTTTCTCACAGAGGTTCCACAAGGCTTTTGACGCAGGATTCGGAGCAATGGTAGCAAGGTACAAGTACATCGTGCTGTTCTTCTTCAAGCACAGATGGATCACAGGCCTTCTGCTTATTGTAGCCTGCGGAGGACTTTACTACCTTATGAGCACGACCAAGACCGGACTCGTTCCTAAGGAGGATATGGGCTCGATAAATATGGACGTCCGCACTCCTCCGGGCACGAATATCGCCGAAACGGAGAAAGTGCTCGAGGAAATCGACAAGAGAGTCAGAGAGATTCCTCAGATCAAGGTCTACTCGAGGACTACAGGATGGGGACAGATGTTCGGACAGGGTTCATCAACCGGTAACTTCGTGTTCCGTCTCCACGACTGGAAGGACAGAAAAGGCAAGGGAGACGACATCGACTCTGTAATCCAGGAGATGTACGACAGGACTGCCGACATCACATCTGCCGACATTATGATCTACACACGAGGTATGATTCCGGGTTATGGAGCCAGCAGCGGATTCGAGGTCTATGTACAGGACCAGAAGGGTGGAACGCTTGAGGACCTGCAGAAGATTACAAACGACTTCATCATCGAGCTGAACAAAAGGCCTGAGGTGAGTCGCGCAAAGACATCGTTCGACACCAAGTTCCCTATGTACCTTGTGGAGGTGGACGCCGTACAGTGCAAGAGAAACGGAATCTCTCCGGGCAATGTACTCAGCGTGCTTGCAGGATATGTGGGAGGTAGCTATGCTTCGAATATGAACAGGTTCTCAAAGCTGTACCGTGTTATGCTGCAGGCTGCTCCTGAATACCGTCTGGACACAGAATCACTCCAGAATATGTTCGTCCGCAACGACAAGGGAGAGATGTCGCCTATCAACCAGTACCTCAAGCTCACAAGAATATATGGTCCGCAGTCTATCTCCCGCTTCAACCTCTTTACAGCCATCTCCATCAACGGACAGGCTGCAGACGGCTACAGCTCGGGACAGGCTATCCAGGCTGTACGCGAAGTGGCAGACAAGGTACTTCCTGCCGGATATGGCTACGAGTTCGGCGGTATGTCCCGTGAGGAGGCTTCAGGCGGAAGCTCGGTGGCTGTGATATTCGTGATATGTATTGTATTCATATATCTCATCCTCTGCGCCCTGTACGAGAGCATATTCATACCTGCGGTCATCATCCTTTCTGTGCCGTTTGGTATTGCCGGCAGCTTCCTTTTTGCGAGGATATTCGGACTTGAGAACAACATCTATCTCCAGATCGGACTCCTTATGCTGATCGGACTCCTTGCCAAGACAGCCATCCTCCTTACGGAGTTCGCTTCACAGAAGAGAGCTGAGGGAATGAGTATTGCGGCAGCTGCAATGACAGCAGCCAAGGCACGTCTGAGACCTATCCTTATGACTGCCCTCACTATGATCTTCGGTATGCTTCCGCTTATGTTCGCCACAGGAGTAGGTGCAAACGGAAACATCTCCATCGGAGTAGGAACGGTGGGTGGTATGCTCATCGGAACAATTGCACTCATTCTCCTCGTACCAGTGCTCTTCATCGTGTTCCAGCACATCGAGGAGAAGGTTATGCCTAAAAAGAAGAACCCTGAAATTGAATAGCTATGCAGAAACTCATATATAAGATAATCATCGTGGCTGCAGCCATCCTGACTCTTGGCAGCTGCAGTATGTACAGGGAATACGAGAGGCCGAAACTTCACTACCTGGACAGCCTCTACAGAAGACTTCCTGACCTGCAGGACAGCAGCTCCATTGCAGAGCTCTCCTGGAGGGAATTCTTCGCCGACACCACACTGCAGGAATGGATCAGGCTTGGAATCTCGTTCAACACAGACCTGAGCATAGCGCGCTTCAAGGTAGACCAGGCCCAGGCAACTCTCCACGCTGCAAGAAGGGCCTTCTTCCCAAGTGCCTCGCTGAGTGCTGAGGCGGGTATCAATAGGGAATCTATGTCCTACAGCCTCACGCCTTCATTCTCTTGGGAGGCAGACATCTTCGGTAAGATGACCAACGCCAAGAGGTCTGCTGCCGCAGCGGTAGAACAGAGCGTGGCCTATAAGCAAGCTGTTCAGACCCAGCTGATTGCGACCATTGCCGAGACTTATTACACCCTTCTGATGCTTGACGCACAGCTTGCAGTGAGCCAGCGCACACAGAAGACCTGGGAGGAAAACATCCGTACACTCGAGGCCCTGAAGATGGCCGGAAAGACCAACGAAGCGGCAGTTCTCCAGGCAAAGGCCAATATGCTTGACGTACAGAATTCGATCTATGTCCTTCACCAGAAGATCTTCGAGACTGAAAATGCCTTCTCATCACTTATAGGCATCGTTCCTATAATCATAGATAGAGGAACATTGGATGGTCAGGAATTCATAGAACATCTTTCAGGCGGACTTCCTGCCGAGATTCTCAGCAACAGACCTGATGTAAGGAAGGCTGAGCTCCAGTTGAAACAGGCTTTCTATGCGACAAACCAGGCACGCGCATCGTTCTACCCTACTGTAAAACTTGACGGCTTCCTGAGATTTGATCCGAGCGGATTTGTCACTGATCTGGGAACGTCACTTCTGCAGCCTCTATATGCACGAGGTCTGAACAATGCACAGCTCCGCAGGGCTGAAGCACAGCAGAAGATTGCCTTGTACGAGTTCCGTCAGAAGCTTCTGGACGCAGGAATAGAAGTAAACAATGCCCTCGTAGCCCTTAAGACGGCCCAGAGTATGGTGAAGATAGACAAGAAGCAGATCGTGCACCTGCAGGCTGCAGTGTGGAACACCCAGCTTCTGATGAAGCACGGAAACACAAACTATCTTGAAGTGCTCACTGCACAGCAGAAGCTCCTGCAGGCAGAGCTGTCGGAGATATCAGACAGATATGAAGAAATCCGAAGCGTGATCAACCTGTACCACGCCCTCGGAGGAGGATACAAAAAGGACGGCGAATAAGCCGTCCTTTTATATTTATTTCGTCATCTTGCGGAGGAAACATTCGATTGTGTTTTCCATCAGGCAGGTGATCGTCATAGGTCCGACGCCTCCAGGGACAGGGGTGATTACCGAAGCCTTAGGCTCTACTGCAGCATAGTCTACATCGCCGCAGAGCTTTCCTGTCTCAGGGTCGCGGTTGACTCCGACATCGATCACGACTGTTCCTTCTGACACCATATCTGCTGTCACAAACTTAGGGCGTCCGATTGCCACCACAAGAATCTCTGCATTACGGGTAACTGTAGGAAGATCTGCTGTACGGCTGTGAGCGATTGTCACTGTAGCATTCTCGTCAAGAAGAAGCTTTGACACCGGGAGGCCTACGATGTTGCTTCGTCCGATCACTACAGCCCTCTTGCCCTTGATGTCCACTCCTGCAACCTTGAGCATCTTGATGATTCCCTTAGGGGTGCAAGGCAGGATACAATCCTGCTTCTGCCAGAGTGCAGCTACATTAAGAGGATGGAAACCGTCCACGTCCTTCTCCTTTGCGATTGTTGCAATGACCTTGTCCTCGCTGATGTGCTTTGGAAGAGGAAGCTGTACAAGGATACCATCAACTGTGTCATCGGCATTAAGTTCCTCGATAAGTCCGAGAAGCTCCGCCTCCGAGATTGTGTCCGGCTTGCGGATTGTGGTGTTCTTTATTCCTACATATTCGGATGCCTTTGCCTTACCTGTAACGTATGAAACGCTGCCCGGATCCTCTCCAACGAGAATCACCACCAGGTGAGGGACACGTCCGTATATTTCAGGAAAGGTCGCGACCTGCGCCTTCATTTCATCTTTCAGCTGAGCTGAAAGATCTTTTCCTGAGATGATATTTGCCATAATATATTCTTTAAAGGACTCTCCAGCCGATGTCGCGACGGTAGAAGAGGTTGTCACATTCGATGGATTCCACTGCTGCGAGCGCCTTGTCGTGAGCCTCCTGAAGGTCAGCTCCGAAGCCTACTACCATAAGGACACGTCCACCTGAAGTGTAGTACTTTCCATCCTTGCAGGATGTTCCCATATGGAATACCCTTATGTTCTCCGGAAGATTGTCAAGGTTCTTTATCTCGTAACCCTTCTCATAGTCTCCCGGATAGCCCTTGGATGCCATTACAAAGCCCATTGTCACATTTTCTGACCATTTGATCTCAGGCATTGGAGTGTTGTCGGCAACTGCAGAGAAGATGTCATAGATGTCTGACTCGAGACGTGGAAGCACGACTTCTGTCTCAGGATCACCGAAACGGCAGTTGAACTCGATTACCTTAGGTCCCTGAGGAGTCTTCATAAGACCGCCATAGAGAACACCTGTAAACGGACATCCTTCAGCCACCATTGCAGCTGCTGTAGGCTTCATCACCTTCTCAAGAGAGAACTCAAGGTCTTCGTCAGTGATGAGAGGGACAGGTGAATATGCACCCATACCGCCTGTGTTTGGTCCCTTGTCGCCTTCATAGGCACGTTTGTGGTCCTGTGAAAGGGTCATAGGATAGACATTCAGACCGTCTACAAAGCACATAAACGAGAATTCAGGTCCTGTGAGGAACTCCTCAACCACAACCTTGCCCTTTCCGAACTTGTCGTCAAGAAGCATATCCTTCAAAGTCTCCTCAGCCTCCTCAAGAGTCTCAGGAATGACCACACCCTTACCTGCAGCAAGTCCGTCGTACTTGAGTACAACAGGGAAAGATCCCTTCTTCACGTACTCCAGAGCAGCATCATAGTCCTCGAAAGTCTCGAATGCAGCTGTCGGAATGTTGTATTTTGCCATAAGCTGCTTAGCGAAATCCTTGCTGGCTTCGATTGTGGCAGCAGCCTTTGAAGGGCCGAAGATTCTGAGTCCTGCTGCCTTGAATGCGTCTACAACTCCTGCTGCAAGGGCCACTTCCGGACCTACAACAGCGAGGTCAATACCATTTTCAAGAGCGAATGCCTTCAAGCCTTCCACATCTGTGTCCTTCAATGCGACACATTCAGCCTGCTGCGCGATACCTGCATTTCCGGGAGCGCAATAAATCTTTCCAACCTGCGGTGAACGGCTGAGCGCATCAACTATGGCGTGCTCACGGCCGCCACCTCCAATTACGAGAACTTTTTTCATATATATCAACGTATTAATTATTTTCCATTACAGACTTGCGAAGATACGATTTTTCCGTGACAATTCATATATCGGCCTTTATTTGTATCTTCGCGGAAGATTATACGCCTATATGAAGAAATTGTCATTCCTGATTGTTCTTTTCCTTTGTTCGATCGCCGCTGCGGCAGCTGAGAGGGAAACTGACTCCCTGGCCTTCTGCAACGCAGAATGGACCGTAACCGAATTAGGCAAAGGAGCCACTGCCGCATACGCAAGGGTGGAGATGTTTGACTCTCAGCAGAGCATATCTGTAATAAAGTACCCTGCCAGAAGATTCAAGACCAGATTTGTGCACACCCCGGGTGAATATGCCGGAACAACCAGCGCCACAGCGATCGGCGAAGGAGCGGAAATGGCTATAAACGGCGGCTATTTCAATATGAAGGAGCTTGTCCCTTGTGTATATTTCAGGATCGGCAAAGAAGTGTTCAGCCTTACCGACAGTTCTGAGGTGTTCAGAGTGAACGGAGTGGTGGGATTCAAGGACAAGAGGGGCAGAAGGGTACAGATAAAGAGCTGTCTTCCAGATCAGTATCAAGAAGTTACAGGCAAGTGGCATTCGGTGATGGCAACCGGCCCTATGCTTATGTCCGGTTACGAGATCCTTGTTCCAGAGTTCGCCAAAACCGATGAAAACGGCAATGGTATCGACTCATTCAATGACAGAAGACACCCCAGAACAGCTATGGGATATGACAGATACGGCAATATATGCCTGATCGTGATCGACGGCAGACATAAAGGTCAAGGAGATGGTGCAAGCATATATGAAACCGCCTTGATATGCAGCTTCCTAGGTCTGACAGACGCCATCAACCTGGACGGAGGAGGATCATCTGCTATATGGAGCAACGAAACCGGCGTGCTGAATCACCCTTCCGACAACAGGGCCTTCGATCACGAAGGCGAAAGGGTGGTACCTAATATCATCGGGGTTTTCTGATCCCCCTATAGATTCAAAGATCTGACTACACTTCTGAAAAGGGCCATCTGGTTGCAGGCACGCACAAGATTATGATCTGAGTATGCTGTCTTGTAGTAGGTATCTCCGTTTATATAATCAGTAAGGAATCTCACTGCCTGCATGAATGGGAACAGGGCTACTGCATACGGAAGATTGTCCTTTTCCACATCGGTCAGGAAACCGGAAGCAGACTGAAGGTAGCCTTCTGTGAAGGCTGTATACACTTCCATATCAAACTCGACCTGATCGATCTGGGGACAGTCCTCAGCCACATTATTAGCTGCCGTACGAAGGAAATCACCGTAGTCTGAGAACACAAAGCTCGGCATTACCGTGTCAAGGTCTATTACACAGAGGACTTTACCATCCTTGTCATAGAGCATATTGCTTACCTTTGTGTCACAGTGGCATATACGCTTAGGAAGAAGGCCTTCCCTGTGCATACGCTCAGCCTTGCACATCTCATACATATTCTCATTCATCTCGACCAGGAGCTGCTGCACCTGCGGCTGTGCGCACCTTCCGACTGCGTCGGTCTCGACAGCCTCGGCAAGCTGTCTTGCCCTCAACTCCATATTATGAAAATCCGGGATAGTCTCACCCAACTGGTGAGGCAGGTCTGCAAGCATGGCCTGGAATTCTCCGAAAGCAATTCCGGCCTGCCGTGAAGACTCTGGCGTCACCTCTGAGACTGTGACAGAATCCTTTATGAATCTGGATACCCTCCAATAGGAGGAGCCATCATGATAGAAGGTGCGGTCTGAATCCTTTAGTCTGATGAATTCAAGAACCTTCCTTTCTATATCATTCTCCCCAGAAGCCTCAAGACGGGCACGTATATGCGAGGTCACAAGTTCGATATTCCTCTGAAGAAGCTCGACATCCTTGAATATGGCATGGTTGATTCTCTGGAGGACGTAATCATCCTTTCCGTCCGTACGGACGATATATGTGTCATTTATAAGGCCCTCGCCAAGAGGGCTGACCTCCAATATATTTCCGATAAGGCCGAAATGGCCTGCGATATATTTCAACGAATCCATATCCTTAGTCGTTAATATGCGAAGGCATAGCTGAATCCTTTCTTGACATCCCATTCACCGCGGGTGAAGTCAGGCACCTCAACCGGCATATTGCCGTTTTCAAGCGACAGACGCGACAGGTCGCTTATGCAGCACCATTCAGCAAGGTCATAGACATCCATGTCAAGAGGAAGACCGTTGTGCAGGCAATACACAAGTCTGTAATCCATAATGAAGTCCATTCCTCCGTGACCTCCTACGCTTTGGGCAAGCTCCACGAACTCCGGATTCATCAGCGGATTAGGGTACTTCTGCTGGAGTTCCTTCAAGGCCTCTCCTGAGTAGATCTTCTCGATTCCAAGGGCGTCGTAACCTTCTTCAAGGGACGCATTTTCACGAAGGCAATATAACTGTATCGGATACTTTCCAGCATAGCCGTCTGTTCCAACTACCTGATACAGACGATCATATGGGCGTGGAGTCATCACATCGTGCTGAATGAGCATAGTCTTGCCCTTTTCTGTCCTGATAAGAGTCGATGTCTGATCGGCATTCTTGAATTCAGGGCAAGGCACGCCGTTCTTGAGTTCGTATATCTTCGGACCATTGAACGGCTTTGTGTCCATCGACACAAGCGTCTTCATTCTGTCTCCGCGATGAATGCCGAGCACCTGACATACAGGGCCTATTCCGTGGGTCGGATAGACGTCTCCCCTATGCTCCTTGTTGTACTCGAGTCTCCAGCTTTCCCAATACTCGTCCCAGTAAGGGTCAAGACAGTGGTGGTAGGCTCCTTCTACATGGATGACCTCACCGAAGACACCCTCCTGAGCCATTGCCAAAGTGGACATCTCAAAGAAATCGTAAACGCAGTTTTCCAACATCATACAATGTCTGCGGGTCTTCTCCGACATATTGATAAGGTCCCAGATCTCATCGAGAGTAGTTGCAGCCGGGACTTCGATTGCCACGTGCTTGCCACATTCCATTGCATAGAGGGCTATCGGAACGTGATTCTTCCAGTCTGTACATATATATACAAGATCCACCTCAGGGCTTTCGCACAATCCTCTCCATGATTCAGCCTCACCTCCGTAGGTCTGGACATCTGCAATGCCCTTGGCAATCAATCTTTCCGCACTTCTCGTGACGCGGTCCTGCTCTATATCGCAGAGAGCTGTGATCTGACAGTCAGGAACATAGCTCAAGCGGTCCACAGCACTGCCGCCACGCATTCCCAGACCGACAATTCCGATTCTGACGGTTTCCAGAGGCTCGGTTGTAAGACCAAGCACGCTTTCCTGTCCTGCCGGACGCTCAGGGACATCTGTTCTGATGATATTGACTTGTTCCTTGCAGGAAATGAACGACATGGCTGCAATCAGGATTAGAAGAAGGTACCTTTTCATATTCGTTAAATATTATCTATGCGAATATAATGATTTTTACAAAAAAGCCTGCTGCATTTCTGCAACAGGCTTTATATGAGATCCCCGGTCAAGCCGGGATGACTATATTTAATGGTCGGTGATGGCTTTTTAGTGCTTGAAGTGACGCATGCCGGTGCAGAGCATTGTGATGCCGCACTCGTTTGACTTCTTCACTGAGTCCTCGTCACGTACGCTTCCACCTGGCTGTACGATAGCCTTCACGCCGTACTCTGCTGCGAGAGTCACTGTGTCGTCGAATGGGAAGAAACCGTCTGAACCGAGAACGAGGCCTTCTGCCTTGATGTCCTTGCCAGCCTCCTTGAGAGCAGCTTCAGCCTGCTCGAGGGCAATCTTAGCTGAACCTACGCGGTTCATCTGACCTGCTCCTACACCGAGGGTAGCGCCGTCCTTGACAACTACGATTGCGTTTGACTTCACGTGCTTAACGATTCTCCAAGCGAAGTCAAGGTCTGTAAGCTGAGCCTCAGTAGGCTGAGCCTCAGTCACGCACATATCAGCAACAACAGTCTTGGTGTCTATGTCCTGCTCCTGAACGAGGATGCCGCCGTTCATACTTACGTACATATTGTGACCGCCCTGCTCCTTGCTCATGTCAACCTTGAGGAGACGGAGGTTCTTCTTTGTGCAGAGCACCTCGAGTGCCTCGTCAGTGAATGAAGGTGCCATGATGATTTCGAGGAAGATAGGCTTCATAAGCTCTGCCACTTCCTTGTTCACCTCACGGTTTACAGCCACGATACCACCGAAGATGCTGACCTTATCTGCCTCATATGCCTTCTTCCAAGCGTCTACAACGTCTGTTCCGATCGCTGCACCGCAAGGGTTCATATGCTTGAGACCTACACAGAACGGAGCCTCGAACTCGCGCACGATGTTGAGGGCTGCGTTTGCGTCCTGGATGTTGTTGTATGAAAGTTCCTTTCCGTTGAGCTGTTCAGCTGTAGCGAGAGAGAAAGGTACAGTGTCAAGAGTTGCATAGAACTTAGCGTTCTGGTGAGGGTTCTCACCGTAACGGAGGCTCTGCTTGAGGTCGTACTCGAGGAAGAGCTTCTCGTTGAGACCTGCGGCCTTACGCATGTAAGTAGCGATCATCATGTCGTACTCTGCTGTGTGGGTGTAGGCCTCAGCTGAAAGCTGGAGACGGGTCTCTTTTGTAGTGTTGCCGGTCTCGCGGATCTCAGCGATGATCTTTGCATAGTTCTCTGGGTTGCAGACAACAGTCACTGCGCTCCAGTTCTTAGCTGCCGAACGAAGCATTGAAGGGCCTCCGATGTCGATGTTCTCGATAGCGTCCTCCATAGTTACGTCAGGCTTTGCGATTGTCTGCTTGAAAGGATAGAGGTTAACGCAGACCATGTCGATGAACTCGATACCGTTCTCCTTGAGCTGCTCGATGTGGCTGTCAAGGTCGCGGCGACCGAGGAGACCTCCGTGCACCTTTGGATGGAGTGTCTTCACACGTCCGTCGCAGATTTCAGGGAAGCCTGTGATCTCGCTGATGTTGATAACCTTAAGTCCTGCGTCCTGCAGAAGCTTCATTGTTCCTCCGGTTGCGATGATCTCCCAACCGAGTTCCACTAACTGACTGGCGAATTCTACTACGCCTGTCTTATCACTTACACTAAAAAGTGCTCTCATAATGTGTATATAGTTTAATAAATAAATTCTCCGAATTCTGAGCGGATGATGAGTTCCTTGTGGTCGCACTCCTCCACTCTACCGACGATCTGCGCGTCGATACCAAAGCTCTTAGAGATAGCGATCACTTCCTCAGCATGCTCTGGTGAGAGGTAAACCTCAAGACGGTGACCCATGTTGAACACCTTGTACATCTCAGCCCAGTCTGTACCGCTCTGCTCGTGGATGGTCTTGAAGAGAGGTGGCACAGGGAAGAGGTTGTCCTTTATCACGCGGATGTTGTCTCCGACAAAATGAAGGATCTTTGTCTGCGCACCGCCTGAGCAGTGTACCATACCGTGGATCTCAGGTCTGAGCGCGTCAAGAAGCTTCTTCACTACAGGTGCATAAGTACGTGTAGGAGAAAGAACGAGCTTGCCGGCATCTATCGGAGAGCCCTCTACAGCGTCTGTCAGCTTGAGGCCGCCGCTGTACACGAGATCCTCTGGAACGCCCTTGTCATAGCTTTCAGGGTACTTCTCGGCAAGATACTTCGAGAACACGTCGTGACGTGCGCTGGTAAGACCGTTGCTTCCCATTCCTCCGTTATATTCCTTTTCGTATGTTGCCTGGCCGTAAGATGCGAGACCTACGATTACGTCGCCTGGACGGATGTTTGCGTTGTCGATCACGTCGCTGCGCTTCATTCGGCAGGTAACTGTCGAGTCCACGATGATTGTACGCACGAGGTCACCCACGTCTGCTGTCTCACCGCCGGTTGCATACACGCCCACTCCCATCTCGCGAAGCTCAGCAAGAAGCTCGTCTGTTCCATTGATGATGGCGCTGATGACCTCACCTGGCACGAGAAGCTTGTTGCGTCCTATTGTCGAAGAAACGAGGATATTGTCGACTGCTCCCACACAAAGGAGGTCGTCGATATTCATAATGAGCGCATCCTGTGCTATACCTTTCCACACACCAAGATCACCTGTCTCCTTCCAGTAGAGGTAGGCAAGAGAAGACTTGGTGCCGGCTCCGTCAGCGTGCATAATGTTGCAGTACTCAGGGTCGCCGCCCAGAATGTCGGGGATAATTTTACAGAATGCCTTTGGGAAAATACCTTTGTCGATGTTCTTGATTGCGTTGTGCACATCTTCCTTCGAAGCGGAAACACCACGCTGCATATACCTTTGGTTGCTCATACTGAATATTTTTATTACAAACCGCGAATATAGCAAATTATATTGGACTTTTGCCATATCAGGGTTATCTTCTGACGTCACTTCCCTGCACGGTAGAGCTGCCAGGAGTTGTAGATGTTGTGCCAGATGCTGTATAATCCTCCTATGATGGCAGTTTCCGGAGTCATAAAGGTGTAACCCATCCAGATTGCAAATACTGTATTCTTCTGGCCAAGAGACTGGCCGGCAGTTACTGTGCGCACAGCTTTGCCGCGCTCCTCGGCTTCCGGACTCACGTCCTTGCGCCTCGGGCGGTAGCTGCTGCCCACAAAACGTCCTGCCGCAAATTGAAAAGCACAGCACAACAAGGAAATGAGGCCCATAGAAAGCAGCAGGGAGACGCTTAAGCTGCTATGTACTATAGACTTTGTCGTCACTGTGATGGCCAAGGTAAGGGCAACAGCCCATAAATAGAAGGCCAGGTCAGGATAAGTCAGCAGACGCTTATGAAGTTTCGGCAGGAGATAGCGCACCAGCCAGGCTGCCAGGCAAGGCAGGATCAGAAGCGGGAATATCTTGGCCACAATGACGCAGAAGCCCGTCGCAAAGTCCATTCCCTGGACCGGGTGTATCAGCGGCACGATGAGCGGCACAAGAAGGGCAGTCAGAAGGTTTATAAGGACTGTATATGTCGTAATACCAGCCACATCACCTCCCAGTTTACGGGTCACAACCGCTGCAGCTGTCGCTGTCGGGCATATAAGGCACAGCATAGCGCTCTCGATCAGCACCACCTTGCCATAATGGTCAGCCTGCGAAAATCCGATGATCCACACAGCGATCAGACCCAGTATGGTGAAAAGACCTCCCTGAATCAGCAGGAGCCACCAATGCCAGCGATGGAGCTTCAGATCCTTCGGCTCGATACGGCAGAAGGTAAGGAAGAGCATTGAAAATATAAGAAGAGGCTGCACCACGGCGATAGCCTCGCTCAGGAACGGACCAGCCCGATGGACCGGTTCGGGCATAATATGATATAAAAGATATATGGATGCTCCCGTCACCATTGCGATGGGAAGCATCCACTCTCTTATTATATTCTTTATATTCATCAACATTAATATATTCCCTGACCTGTCGAGACAGTCCTCTCAATCATTGTCTCTGCAGTGTACTCCTCGTTGCGGTCCTTCTGCCACACTCTAACCTTCACAAGGGGATTATACTCATCTCTCATATCAATTGCGAGAGTAAGATAGCCCTCATCCGCATAGTTGTTTGAGAAATAATGCTGCTTCACCTGTACTGCATATATGCCTTCCTTCTCATTGTAGCCCTTTTCTGCTTCACATTCATCAAAGCGTATATTTATAAACTCCTTGCTTCGGAAACTCTGGCGAAGGTCGCTTATATATTCCTTCTTTGTCTTTGTCTGGTACTGCACTGTCTCCTGCGGAAGATTCAGAGCTATCGCATCTGTGCTCTTCTTCTCCGGAGTCTTGACGAGTTTACCCACGATGATGTATGCATCATCCGAGAACACTTTCTCGATGTAGTTGATGTCCTTAAGGCAGTATGCTGTCCTATAGTCCTCGAGGAAGTTGATCAGGGTAAGTCGGCCCTTGTCCTCCCAATCCATCGCCATAATACGGGTCTCGGCACTTGATGACAGAGCATAGGCCACTGACTGGATCTTGTTTGTGTTCAAGTTGAAACGGAAGGTGACATCCTCAACGAATGATCTGTTTCCGCTGAACTTGAGCTTGACAGGGATACTTCTGCAAAGGAGAAGAGTGTCAAGCTGGAGGAAACGGAAGTCCGGCTCTCTGATTATCACAGGGTTACCCGATGCAACAATCATAGAGAAATCCTCCCATCCCTCTTCTGTAAAGTGGTCACGGAGAGACTGCATATTGGCATTTCTGATGCCCTTGGTGACGTCGGCCATCACTGTCTCATACTTTGAGTAATCTGCGATCTCCGACTTCACTGCCACGTGTGTGGTTACTGCCTCTTTAAGTTTATTATCCACAGCTGACTGGATAGCTTCAGCTGTTATCGCAAAGGCGTTTGTGGTGACATTTTCAGAAGAAACGGCCTCTGGACTGTAATTGATGGCCACATCAATCATCTCACCTTCAAACTTGACGTTTATTCCCGGAGCCTGGAGGATGGTGTAAATGTTTGGTTCAAGGCTCAATGCAAGGTCTTTATAGACACACTCAACGTCCACAGTAAAGTTCTTTGGAAGTCTGCGCATCTCGACCATTGTACGTCCGTCCTTGGCTGTGGCTCCATCCACAAACTCAGAGCCGTCAAAATAGCTGAATGTAAGGTACTCTACAGGCTCACCCTTGTACATAACATCAAGGTCGAGGGTGTAAGGATAGAGCTGGTTGGTTCCTTTGCCTACTTCGTTGACATTCACTACCTTGATGTCAATGTCTGAAAGTATTCGTCTGATCGATGACATACAGTGCTGGGAAAGACCGCCTGTGACTCCGTCGATTACGATCGGCTCGCCCGGGTAACTCATCAGAAGGACATAGGCCCAGCTATAGTTACGCAAAGCCTCGTCTATCACAAAATCCTCCTCAGCATACATAGCGCTGACCACGTACTCCTGGATCTTAGATTTACAAAGGTCATAGCGATGCTCCCAGTCCGACATTGTAGCGAACCTCATCACGCGCTTCTTTCCGTTCTCGTCCTGAAGGATGTGCCTTCCTACCTCAGGAAGATACATCGAACTGATTATCGATGTGTTGTCCTTATACTGAGATGTGCTTGAGGCCTGATTGCCCGATATGATGTCCTCTGTAGAATGACTGGCTGAGTGAGACACCATTGCCGAATGGTTGGAAAGTGCAGTCATAGCATTTCTGTCAGCTTCCTCCAATGTGTCGCCGTAGCCTATTTCATAGACATACTGATCCTTGTCGCGCATCACCTCTGCGACAGTCTGCCCGTACAGGGCTGTAGTTGATAAGAACAATAGAAAAACGAATATTTTTTTCATATATGTTTAGATATTTTATTTCGGTGCTATCTTGTAAAGTACTGCGGCAATTATGGCGAACACTATGTTGGGCAGCCACAGGGCAAGTGCCGGTGAGAGTGTGTCCGTGTGCACGAACATCTGGCTGAATCGCAGGAAAAGGATGTAGGTAAATGCCAGGCCGATACCGATACCGATGTTCCAGCCTATTCCTCCCCTCTTCTTCTTAGACGACAAGGCCACTCCCATAATGGTCAGGATAAAGGCCGAGAACGGAAGCGCCAAACGGGTATTCTGCTCGATCAGAGCCATCTTTACGTTGGCATCGCCTCGCATCTTCTGGACCTCGATCAGTTCATTCAGTTCATTATAGTCCAAGGTCTGCACTGTCTTCTCGTTTACGAAGAAATCCTGTACGGTCAGTGGTATGAGTGTGTCCAGCTGACGGCCGCTTCTGATGTTGTCGGTAAGGTCTTCGTTGTACTCACGGATGAAATACTTCTTCAGCCTCCATACTCCCTTGGTAGTGTCATAGACAGCCGTCTCAGCTGAAATCTTGGACACAAGTCTGTGATCCTCAATCTTTTCAAGGGTAAAACGATAGGCTGTGTTGTTCCACGAGCTGAAGGACTCCGCATAGGCAAACTCTCCCGGTGCGATCTGGTAATGCACATTTCTTCCAAGGCTCTTGGTCTTGGTCTTGAAGTACTGTTCCTCAAAGGCGACTCGCGTCTTGTTCGCGTCGGGTATGATGAAAAGGTTCAGCCACAGCGAAAGGATGGCGATGAGCGTGGCGGAGAATATGTACGGGACCATCATCCTGTGGAAGCTGATTCCACACGAAAGGATGGCTATTATCTCCGAATCCGCAGCCATCTTCGAGGTGAAGAATATGACCGTGATGAACACGAACAGAGGACTGAACATATTCATAAAATATGGAACGAAGTTCACATAATAATCGAATATGACAGCCCTGAGCGGAGCTTCCTTCTCGACAAAGTCGTCAATCCTCTCACTGATATCGAATATGATTACGATACCGATGATAAGAAGAAGTGCCACAAAGAATGTGGATATGAACTTCTTGACGATGTAGACGTCGATTTTTCTTGGTCTTAAATCTATCATTTACCTATTAGAGTCTTGTCATTATCCTGCGTACGGTTTCATCCTTCCACGCCTTGAAGTCTCCGGCCTTGATGTGCTTGCGGGCTTCGCACACGAGGTCAAGGTAGAAGGCGAGGTTGTGCTCGCTTGCGAGCTGGCCTGCGAATATCTCGCCAGCCACAAAAAGATGGCGCAGGTACGCCTTTGTATATGTATGGTCAACGAACGACGCTCCCTTCGGATCGATCGGAGAGAAGTCATCAGCCCACTTTTTGTTCTTTATGTTTATGATTCCGTCCCAGGTGAACAGCATACCGTTGCGGCCGTTGCGGGTCGGCATCACACAGTCAAACATATCCACACCTCTTGCTATGCCTTCAAGGAGGTTCGCAGGAGTACCGACACCCATAAGGTAGCGAGGTTTGTCTTCCGGCATTATCGGGCACACGACTTCAAGCATCTCGTACATCTTCTCAGTCGGTTCGCCCACCGCGAGACCGCCGATGGCGTAGCCTTCACGGTCGAGGGCTGCTGCGTGCTCCACAGCTTCCCTGCGGAGATCCGGATAGACACATCCCTGAATGATAGGGAACAGGGCCTGAGAGTAGCCATACAGAGGCTCTGTCTCATCAAAATGCTTAACGCACCTCTCCAGCCATCTCTGAGTCAGTCTGAGAGACTTCTTTGCATAGTTGTAGTCAGCGTCACCCGGGCAGCACTCATCAAAGGCCATCACAATGTCGGCACCGATGGCACGCTGGGTGTCCATATTGTTTTCAGGCGTGAATATATGCTTTGATCCGTCGATATGTGAACGGAATATGCAGCCGTCCTCAGTAAGTTTTCGGATCGGGCTGAGGGAAAAGACCTGGAATCCGCCGCTGTCGGTGAGGATAGGCCTGTCCCAGGACTCAAACTTATGAAGTCCTCCTGCCGCCTTGAGGACGTCAAGGCCCGGACGGAGGTAGAGATGATAGGTGTTGCCGAGGATGATCTCGGCCTTTATGTCTTCCTTGAGGTCTCTATGATATATGCCCTTTACCGATCCTACAGTGCCCACAGGCATAAAGATCGGGGTCTCGATCTGTCCGTGGTCAGTGGTGATCACACCGCAGCGGGCAGCGGACTGAGGGTCATTATGTGTCTTTACAAATTTCATATATTTCAAGGCCTGAAAGGCCGTATAAAAGTTTTAACCCACAAAGATAGTAAAAGTTGGGCAAAAACCCGTATATTTGTCTGCCTTTGGCGTTTTGACAACTAAAAACAATTAATAATACTATGAACAAATCCATCAAACTCAGACTGATCGTGATGAACATCATCCAGTGGGCTGTCTGGGGTGCTTACCTCACATCTATGGGAAGCTACCTCGCAAATGTCGGACTGGCTGAACGTATCGGTATCTTCTATGCGATGCAGGGCATCGTGTCTATATTTATGCCGACCCTTATGGGTATTGTAGCTGACAAATTCATTCCTGCACAGAAGCTCCTCGGCTACTGCCACGGCATTGCAGGCCTTGGAATGCTCGGAGCGGGCTTCTACGGTATGATGGCCGGAACAGAAGTCTCTTTTTCAGTCCTCTTCAGCCTTTACGCAATCGGTGTGGCATTCTATATGCCTACCATCGCGCTCTCAAACTCTGTTGCATACAACATCCTTGAGAAGAACGGCTATGACACAGTGAAGGACTTCCCTCCTATCCGAGTGTTCGGCACAGTGGGATTCATCCTCGCAATGCTTTTCGTAAACTTTGTGACAAACGGACAGGGCGTACAGTACCAGCACTCCTACAACCAGTTCTTTGTTTCCGGAATCCTCGGAATCGCTATGCTCATCTACTGCTTCACTCTTCCGAACTGCCCTTGTTCTCCAGCTACCGGCGAGAAGCAGAGCTTTGCCCAGAAGATGGGACTCGACGCATTCTCACTTTTCAAGGACAGACAGATGGCCATCTTCTTCATCTTCTCTATGCTTCTTGGAGTTGCGCTTCAGATCACAAACGGATTTGCGAATCCTTTCATTTCTCACTTCAAGGAGGTTCCTGAATTTGCAGCGACTTGGGGTGCACGAAATGCAAATGCCTTGATTTCCATCTCACAGATTTCAGAGACTCTCGGAATCCTCCTCATCCCTGTAGCAATGAGACTCTTCGGAATCAAGAAGGTAATGCTCATCGCAATGTTCGCTTGGGTACTCCGTTTCGGCCTCTTCGGAGCCGGTGACCCAGGAGCAGGAGTATGGATGCTCATCCTCTCTATGCTTGTTTACGGAGTCGCATTCGACTTCTTCAACATCTCAGGATCCCTTTATGTGAACCAGAGGACCACAGGAAAGATCCAGAACAGCGCGCAGGGACTCTTTATGCTTATGACCAACGGTATCGGAGCGACAGTCGGCACATTGAGCGCACAGGCGATCGTAAACCACTTCGTATATAACGCAGCCGAGCCAAACTGGAGCGCAGCGTGGTACGTATTCGCAGGCTATGCACTCGTAGTGGCAATCCTCTTTATGATCCTCTTCAAAGAGCCTAAAGACAACACCAAGCTGGCATAAAGCCATATAAAAAACTACCGGCTGAATGCAGGTGACGTGCCACCCCCGGCTAGGGGGTGCCCTCGAAGAGGGCGGGGGTCACCGGAATTCAGTCGGTAGTTTTTTGTGTATATGCTTCAGACTACTTTGTAAGTCCGAGCTTCTTCATAAGTGCCTCTGGCTGAGGATCGTGGCCACGGAAATTGCGATAGATCACCGCTGCCTCCTCTGTGCTTCCCTTTGAAAGGATGTTCTCACGGAATGAAGCTGCAACCTCGGTGTTGAAGATGCCCTTTTCCTTGAAGAGTGAGAATGCATCAGCCTCAAGCACCTCTGCCCACTTGTATGAGTAGTAACCTGCAGAATAGCCGCCTGAGAAGATGTGAGAGAATGAGCCCGAGAATGCAGTACCGCTCACTGCAGGCATAACTGCATATGGTGCAAGAGTCTTAGCCTCGAACTCCACAGTGCTCTCTGAAGGAAGCTCTGTAAGAGTGTGCCAAGCCATATCGAGAAGACCGAAGTGGAGCTGACGTACCTGTGCATAACCTGCAAGGTAGTTCTTTGCCGCCACGACCTTGTCGATGAGCTCAGCAGGGATAGGCTCACCTGTCTGATAGTGCTTTGCGAATGAGTTGAGGTACTCAGGCTCGAATGCCCAGTTCTCCATAATCTGTGAAGGAAGCTCCACAAAGTCACGGCTTACGCTTGTACCTGTAAGCGAGCCATAGCGTCCTTCTGCAAAGATTCCGTGAAGCGCGTGGCCGAACTCGTGGAGGAAAGTAGTGAGCTCGTCGTGAGTGATGAGGGCAGGAGCGTCAGCTGTAGGCTTTGTAAAGTTGCATACGATGCTGATGAAAGGTCTCTTCTCCACACCGTTCTCAATGCTCTGTCCACGGAACTCAGTCATCCACGCACCACCTCTCTTGCTTGCGCGTGGGAAGAAGTCAGCGTAGAAGAGAGCAAGATGGCTGCCGTCAGCATCCTTCACCTCGTACACCTTCACATCCTCGTGATAAACCGGAACATTGTCAAGCTCCTGGAATGAGATGCCGTAAAGACGTGAAGCAAGTCCGAAGACCGCATCAATGCAGCTCTCGAGCTGGAAATATGGCTTGAGTTCCTCTGCGCTGAGCGAGTACTCTGCCTGCTGGTACTTCTCTGACCAGTAGCTGAAGTCCCAAGACTCAAGTCTCTCACCCTCAAAGCCGTTCTTCTTTGCATAAGCAAGCACATCAGCCACATCCTTCTTTGCAAAAGGCATTGAAGGCTCGAGAAGGTTCTTGATGAACTCAGTTACTGTAGCCTTGCTCTTTGCCATTCTCTCTTCAAGAGCATAGTCTGCATAGGTCTCATATCCGAGGATGTTTGCAATCTTGATCCTGAGGTCAACGATCTTCTTCACGATCTCTGTGTTGTCGAACTCGCCTCCGATGGCTCTTGTGTTGTAGGCTGTCCAGATGTCCTTGCGGAGGTTACGCTTCTCGCTGTACTTGAGGAACGGGCTGTAGCTTGGTGCATCGAGAGTGAACGCCCAACCCTCAAGGCCCTTCTCTGCAGCAGTCTCTGCCGCCATAGTCCTCACAAACTCAGGAAGACCTGCAAGGTCAGCCTCGTCAGTAATGTTGAGCACATAGGCATTTGTAGCTGCAAGAACGTTCTTGCTGAACTGAAGAGTTGTGAGAGAGAGTTCCTCTGACCACTTGCTGTAGAGTGCCTTGTCCTCGTCAGAGAGGTTTGCTCCTCCACGTACAAAACCCTTGTAGCTGTCCTCAAGAAGGGTCATCTGATCCTTGGCAAGACCAAGCTCATCCTTCTTTTCATACACAGCCTTCACTCTTTCAAAGAGCACAGGGTTGAGTGAAACATACATCGAGAACTCTGTCATCATAGGAGAAATCTCCTCCGCGATCTGCTGGAGTTCATCATTTGTATTGGCCTCCATAAGGTTATAGAAAATGTTGGCCACCTTGTTCAATGCACCGCCGGAATACTCCATAGCCTCGATTGTATTCTCGAAAGTAGGCTCGTCAGGATTTGCAACAATGGCGTCGATCTCTGCCTTAGCCTCTGCAATAGCGGCCTGGAAAGCAGGAAGATAGTGCTCATTCCTGATCTTGTCAAATTCCGGAGCTCCGAAAGGTGCGGAAGACTCCGTAAGAAGAGGATTCTTCATAGTACAACTGCTGATAAGTGCAAGCGCTGCGCCTGCGATAATAAGTTTCTTTGTCATAAAATATTATAAATAAGTATTATGTACATATATAATAACTTGCAAAGATACTCAAAGATTTTTTAATTTCATTATCGAGTACAGCTTCGTGCCTGTCATTCTGTACATTATGTCATAACATCCGTACACATCGTGCCTCCCGGCGCGGTGGCAGGACGTCATTACACCCGGAGTGAATCCCAGGAGGAGCAGTTCTGCAACATCTGCCGTCTCCCTGCCTTCCGACACCAGGGAGTTCAGAATGTCATAGTTCCTGGCGATAAGCTTATGTACCCTCGTCCGGTATGTACGGCTTTTCTTGGCCATAGCATTGTGATACTTGGTCTTGCAGTCATCACAGCAGAACCTTTTGTCCGAACGGCCATACATTATTATATCCCCGCATTCCAGACATTGCGGCGTATGCCTCTCGTGTTTCTTGTAATCCATATATGTTTTTTCTCACAAAAGTCAGAAGTCAGCACCGTTACCACAATAGGCAAAAGCAGATTTTTCTCTTTTTTTAACAAGATTTTTCTTTTTCTTTAAAACGTAGAATGTTAAAGATTTATTTTAAACATTAAAAATTCGACAATCTTTTATAAAAAAAGAAAAATCTGACATTCAGGCAGTTGCCCCGAGGAACAACCTGCTTTCTTTTTTCCTTACTTTGCCCTCAACCTACCAAGCGCGCATAAGATGTGGGGAAGACCAAGTATTACATTTAAAGAGAGAAAATCTTATGGAACAACATCTGAACAGGATCGAACTGAAGGGCCGACTCGGAAGCATCAGGACCAACGAGGTAAACGGCACCAAAGTAGCCAACTTTTCAGTCATTACAGAGATCCTTTACAAAACAAGGGAAGGCCAGGTCATTTCAGAGGCCACCTGGTTCAACGTCACATTGTGGGACAGCAAGGATGCTCCCGATTTCAGCCAGTTTGCCAAGGGTATGCCTATCCACGTAATAGGAAGGATGCGTACCTACAAGTACACATCGGCAGAGGGTGTCGAAAAGACCTTCTACGAAGTACTGGCCAGCAAGGTCAGATTCCTTGATGCAGAGGAGTTTGACCACATCTGATAGACCAGCGCAACCATCAAGAATATGCAACCGGGGTGCAGTCCGTCAAGGCGCTGCACCCATTCGTCGGACATTTATATGATTTCATCATATTTGTTACCCAAAGGGTAAGGAAATTTCATAAAAATAGAATATCTTTGCGCCCGTTTTAGAAAGAGATAAAAATAACTGTTATGGCACAGAATTTCAAAGACGGCAGATGGAGCCGCAAAATCGACGTTGCTGACTTCGTTTACAGCAACATCACCCCTTACGAAGGAGACGCTTCATTCCTTCAGGGCGCAACAGAAAGAACAAAAAGACTTTGGAACAAGTGCCTCGAGGCAATCGAGGAAGAAAGAGCAAACGGTGGCGTAAGGTCTATCGACAACAAGACCATTTCGACAATCACATCACACGCTGCCGGATATATCGACAAGGATGACGAGCTCATCGTAGGACTTCAGACTGACGAGCTTCTCAAGAGAGCCATCAAGCCTTTCGGAGGCTGGAAGGTTGTAGAGAAGGCTTGTACTGAGAACGGCATCGAGCTTGATCCTGCTGTAAAGGACATCTTCGTTCATTACAGAAAGACACACAACGACGGCGTGTTCGACGCTTACACTGAGGAGATCAGAAAGTACCGTTCACTCGGCTTCCTTACAGGTCTTCCGGACAACTACTCAAGAGGACGTATCATCGGTGACTACAGAAGACTTGCACTCTACGGTATCGACAGACTTGTAGAGGTGAAGAAGCAGGACCTCAAGCACCTCACAGGCCCTATGACAGAGGCAAGAGTAAGACTCCGCGAGGAGGTTGCAGAGCAGATCAGAGCTCTGGGCGACATCAAGACTCTCGGAAGCTTCTACGGCCTTGACCTCAGCAGACCGGCTACAAACGCACAGGAGGCTGTTCAGTGGGTTTATATGGCTTACCTCGCTTCAGTAAAGGAGCAGGACGGAGCTGCGATGTCACTCGGTAACGTGTCTTCATTCCTTGACATCTACATCCAGTATGACCTGGACAACAACCTCATCGACGAGTCATTCGCTCAGGAGCTCATCGACCAGTTCGTAATGAAGCTCAGAATGGTACGTCACCTCCGTATGGGTTCTTACAACGACCTCTTCGCCGGAGACCCTACCTGGATCACTGAGGCTATCGGCGGACGTTTCACTGGCGGAAAGAGCAAAGTCACAAAGACTTCATTCCGTTTCCTCCAGACTCTCTACAACCTCGGACCGTCACCAGAGCCAAATATGACAGTTCTCTGGCATCCTAACCTTCCAGAGGGATTCAAGGAGTTCTGCGCTAAGGTTTCCATCGAGACCAGCTCAGTACAGTACGAGAACGACTCACTTATGCGCCGCGTAAGAGGCTGCGATGACTACGGTATCGCCTGCTGCGTTTCTTACCAGGCTATCGGTAAGTCTATCCAGTTCTTCGGAGCACGTGCCAACCTTGCAAAGGCTCTCCTTCTTGCATTGAACGAGGGACGCTGCGAGAACACAGGTACAGTGATCGTAGAGGGCATCAAGCCACTCTCAAGCGATGTACTCGACTTCGAGGAGGTAATGGAGAACTACAAGAAGGTAATGCACGAGGTTGCACGTGTGTACAACGAGACAATGAACATCATCCACTATATGCACGACAAGTACTACTACGAGAAGGCACAGATGGCGTTCATCGACACCAACCCTACAATCAACCTCGCTTACGGCGTAGCAGGTCTCTCAATCGCAGCTGACTCGCTTTCTGCAATCAAGCACGCAAAGGTGACAGCTCACCGCAACGCAGACGGCCTTACAGACGGTTTCGAGATTGAGGGTTCATATCCACAGTTCGGTAACGACGACGACAACGTTGACTCAATTGCAAGAAAGATCGTGAACCTCTTCAGCCACGAGCTCAAGAAGTTCCCTGTCTACAAGGATGCAGAGCCTACCCTCTCTCTCCTTACAATCACTTCTAACGTAATGTACGGTAAGAAGACAGGTGCAACTCCTGACGGACGTGCCAAGGGTGTAGCTTTCGCACCAGGTGCAAACCCAATGCACGGTAGAGACTGCCACGGAGCGATCGCATCACTCTCATCTGTAGCAAAGCTCGACTACTATGACTCAAAGGACGGTATCAGCAACACATTCTCTATCGTACCTAAGTCACTCGGTCCTACAGACGCTGACAGAGTTGACAACCTCATCACTATGATGGACGGTTACTTCAGCAAGGGAGCACACCACCTCAACGTAAACGTTCTCAACAGAGAGATGCTCGAGGACGCAATGGAGCATCCTGAGAAGTATCCACAGCTTACAATCCGCGTTTCAGGCTACGCTGTGAACTTCACAAAGCTCAGCCGTGAGCACCAGCTTGAGGTGATTGCAAGAACATTCCACCAGTCAATGTAATGATAAAGGTTCATTCATACGAATCAATGGGAACATACGACGGGCCGGGCTTAAGGCTCGTCGTATTTTTACAGGGCTGCCCTTTCAAGTGTCTGTATTGCGCAAATCCTGACACCATTCCCTTCGAAGGAGGCACTGCCACCGAGATCGAAGACATCGTAAGCCGTGCAGTGAACCAGAAAGCATTCTTCGGAAAGCGCGGAGGTGTGACTTTCTCAGGCGGAGAACCTACAGTCCAGGCAAAAGAGCTGATCGGACTTGTACGCAGACTTAAAGAAGAAGGAATACACGTGTGCATCGACACCAACGGAGGCATCTGGAACAGCTACGTGGAAGAACTCCTGTCGCTTGTCGACCTCGTGCTTCTGGATGTAAAGCAGTTCAATGACGGCAGACACACCGAGCTTACAGGACGCAGCAACAGCCAGACCCTCAAGACAGCACAGTGGCTGGAAGAGCACGGAAAAGCGTTCTGGATGAGGTATGTCCTAGTGCCTGGCATAAGCGATTTTGAGGAAGACATCCGCGCACTTGGAGAGCACTTCAAGAACTACAAGATGATCCAGAGAGTGGAAATCCTCCCCTACCACACCCTCGGAGTCCACAAATACGAAACACTCGGACAGGAGTACACCCTCAAGGAGACTCCGACCAACACGCCGGAACAGCTCGACAGAGCAAAGGCGCTGTTCGACGAGTACTTCGACTGCGCAATGATGAACTGACAATTGACACCTATAATTATATATATACACCTATATATTAGAGTCATCCGATGGTATCGGATGATTCTTTTTTATATATTTGTGCAAGGTCAATATATTTAACCATAAAACAACCGAACTTACTATGCTGAGAAAGATCAGAATCATTCTGGCATCCATCTTCTTCATCGGCGTAACGCTGCTGTTCCTGGATTTTACCGGAACACTGCACGCGTGGCTTGGATGGATGGCAAAGATCCAGTTTCTGCCAGCCGCTCTGGCACTCAATTTTGCAGTAGTTGCAGTACTGCTCATCCTGACCCTGCTTTTCGGCAGAGTCTATTGTTCAGTGATATGTCCTCTGGGCATAATGCAGGACATCATTTCCTGGATTCACGGAAAGACAAAGAAGAAGAACCGCTTCCGCTTCAGCTATTCACCTGCCAAGAAATGGCTCAGGTACGGTGTTCTCGCGATATTTATCGCAGCCCTGATCGTGGGAGTGCATTCTCTTGTCGCCCTTGTGGCACCATATAGCGCATACGGACGAATTGCTTCCAACCTCCTTGCTCCTTTATATGGCTGGGGAAACAACCTCTTTGCCTGGATTGCCGAAAGAGCCGGCAGCTACGCTTTCTACAGCACTGAAGTGTGGATCAAGTCCATCCCTACTTTCGTGATTGCTGCTGTCACATTTGTCACAATCTTCATTCTTGCGTGGAAGAACGGCAGAACCTGGTGCAACACCATCTGTCCGGTGGGTACGTTCCTCGGCTTCTTCTCAAGATTCAGTCTTTTCGCACCTGTGATAAACACAGAGAAATGCCGCAACTGCGGTCTTTGCGCAAAGCAGTGCAAGGCAGCTTGTATCAATATGAAGGAACACGAGATTGACTACAGCAGATGTGTTGCTTGTATGGACTGCATCGACACCTGCAAGGATGGGGCTATCAGCTTTGCAAGAAGGACTCAGACAAAGCAGGCTGTGAAGAAGGATGCTGACCAGGGCCGCAGAGCATTTATGGTAGGCACCGGCCTTGCACTCGCAAGCGCTGCCACAGCTAATGCACAGAAGAAGGTTGACGGAGGACTCGCTCCTATCATTGACAAGACCGTGCCTCAGAGGGAAACACCGCTCGTACCTGCCGGAGCAATCAGTCTCAAGAACTTCACAGACCACTGCACAGGCTGCCAGCTCTGTGTGTCGGTCTGTCCTAATCAGGTTCTCAGACCTTCGACCTCACTTATGAACCTTATGCAGCCACAGATGTCTTATGAGCGTGGCTACTGCAGACCTGAGTGTACAAAATGTTCTGAAGTCTGCCCTGCCGGAGCTATCCTTGAGATCACCAAGGAAGAAAAGTCATCAATACAGATCGGTCACGCTGTAGTCGACCTGAGCCTGTGCCTGGTGAATACAGATGAGGTAAAATGCGGCAACTGCGCCCGCCACTGCCCTGCCGGAGCCATCAAGATGGTCCGCAAGAATCCGGATGACCCTAAGTCTCTGATGATCCCGACAGTGAACGAGGAGAGATGTATCGGCTGCGGAGCCTGCGAGAACCTCTGTCCGGCAAGACCGATAAGCGCCATCAAGATCGAAGGCCACGAAGTACACAGAACAATCTAACGACAACTGCTATGAAACACGATATAAACAGAAGAGAATTCCTCAGAAGAGGAGGTGCTGCTGCACTTGCGATAGGTGGACTCGGTGCGCTGAACGGATGCAAAAGCAAGGGAACCGTTCAGAACGAATCGAAGGAAGCCTCAGACCAGCTCGGAGAAATGACCTACAGGACCAATCCGAAGACCGGTGAAAAGGTCAGTATCCTTGGCTACGGCTGTATGAGATGGCCGATGATCAAGGACAAGGACGGCAAGGACATCATTGACCAGGAGGCAGTCAACAGATTGATTGACCACGCCCTGGAGAATGGTATAAACTACTTCGACACAGCTCCTATGTACCTTCAGGGTCAGAGTGAGGAGGCTACAGCAAATGCTCTCGTACGCCACCCTCGTGAGAGCTACTACCTCGCCACAAAACTGTCCAACTTCGGAGACTTCACCTATGAAGGCGCGATGGAGATGTACAAGCGCTCATTCAAGCGCCTCCAGACAGACTATATAGACTATTACCTTCTCCACTCCCTGGGAGGAGGCGGTATCGCAAACTTCAACAGAAGATTCGTCGACAACGGAGTGCTCGACTTCCTTCTCAAGGAAAGAGAGGCAGGACGCATCCGCAACCTCGGATTCTCTTACCACGGAGACAGCGAGACATTCTCGCAGCTCCTGGAACTTCACGACAAATACCACTGGGACTTCGTGATGATCCAGATGAACTATCTTGACTGGACACACGCCGGCGGAGCTACAGCTGAGTTTATGTACACAGAGCTGGAAAAGAGAGGCATACCTGTAAACATTATGGAACCGCTTCTCGGAGGACGACTCTCAAAGGTTCCTGACCACATTGCAGAGCGTCTGAAAGAGCGCAATCCTGAGGGATCGGTGGCTTCCTGGGCCTTCCGTTTCGCAGGATCTCACAAAGGCGTGATGACTGTTCTCAGCGGTATGACATATATGGAGCACCTCAAGGACAACCTCAAGAGCTTCTCCCCCCTGGTACCTCTCACAGAAGACGAATTTGCATTCCTGGAAGAGACTGCAGGACTTATCAGCAGCTATCCGACTGTTCCGTGCAACGACTGCAAGTACTGTATGCCTTGTCCATACGGCATTGATATCCCTGCCATCCTCCTGCATTACAACAAATGCGTCAACGAAGGCAACATTTCCCAGTCACAGCAGGACGAGAACTACAGAAAGGCCCGCAGGGCGTACCTGGTCAGCTACGACAGGGCCGTACCGGCACTGCGCCAGGCAAGCCACTGCATAGGTTGCGGCCAGTGCGAGGGACACTGCCCTCAGAAGATCAGAATCCCTCGCGAGCTGCATAAGATCGACAGATATATAGAAAAGCTCAAACAGGAGACTCTATAGTAATAATATAAATACTTAGTGACCTTTATCTCCACCGACCCCCGCCCAACTTTGTTGGGCACCCCCTAGCCGGGGGTGGCATGTCGGTTACGATAAAGGTCACTAAGTATTTAATATCGAACTATTTCAAAGAGTCCGGGATGGTGCAGGTGTTATATATATATGTCTGCAGCCCTGCTTTCTGTTCGCTCATTGTCAGCACTCCCTCCTCGCGAGAGACCTCGTACGAGGCGCCCCAAGCCTTTCCATCTGAATATTTTCCTGTCAGGACAGACTCTGTAAGAGTCCAGGTTCCTTCATATTTTCTATGACGTCCTTCTCCGAGCTTCTGCCAGAGGGCGAATGTGTTGTCTTCCTTGAAATCAATATATACCTCAATAGTTTCTGAACCTATCTGGGCAGACTTTGTTTCTATAATATCAGTCAGCTCCCACTGTCCTGTAATATCAAGAGCCTTTGGCTGCTTCTCGCCGCCACCGCAGCTTGCCATAATCAACGAAACAGCAAGCATCATTATCAATCTAAACTTCATAATTTCCTTATTTTAGAGCCAGCCTCCGTTATTTACTTTGAAAGGTCGTGAGATGATGCTCACTTCCTGTGTGATCTCCATACCACCTACTACATCGCCACCACCGACTACAGTACCGCCGCCGACAGCCTTGATGGTAACTTTACCTGATCCCATCTTGGTAGGGTGGATATAGAGACGTCCGTATTCCATATATGGATCAGCTGCAAGTCCAAGAGCCTCTCTGTCCTTGTCAGAGACCTCGACAGAAAGATAGGTAAGGTTCTTAGACGATGTTCCGAAGTACTCAGACACATCCACCCAACCTTTTTTGCCCATCTCAGCAGTAAGACAAGGTACACCTTCAATCTTCATCATAAAGATCCACGCGTCAACAGAACCTGTTCCCATCTGCTTCATAAACTTACCAAGGCTGATAGAACCCGGGCTACCATCCATCTTGTAATACTCCTTAGTGCCATTGAGTCGCGAATCAAAGTCATTTGCAGAAGACACCAGCATAGTGTTGAACTCCTCGCGAGTGAACTTCTTGCCAAGTTTCTTCGCATAAGCGATACCCAAAGCGGCGATACCTGAAACGTGAGGACAGGCCATAGATGTACCCTGCATATAGCCATAACCGCTTTCCGCCTCCTTCTTTGGCACCGTAGAAATGATCATAGCCTTGAAAGAAGTCCAAGGCGGAAGATAGGCCTCTCCGCCAGGAGCCACAATATTACAACCCGGGCCATAGTTGGTGTAGTATGTAGGAAGATAATCCGGACCGAACGCAGAGACGCAGATAATATCGTTGATCGCGCCAGGATAACTTGCATATGGGTCACCAGCGTTACCTGAAGCGAAGATCACGACACCGCCATCGAGTACATCATTGTTTTTTGTATTCTCGAAATAACGTATCGCAGCCATTTCAGCAGCATTTCTGCTGATATAACTGTCATCTCCCTGGTAATTGGCACCAGGCTGTCCGAATGAGCAGGAAATGATGGAAGCTCCATTGTCAGCCGCATATTTCACAGCTCTGGATATGGTTGATACTGTGCCGCCGCTTAAACCGGAAAAGATCTGGCATGACATCAGACGCACACCGTCTCCGTTTCCCGAACCACCTGCGACGCTGGACACACCTATACCATTGTTGTTTACAGCTCCGATGACACCTGCGCAATGTGTTCCGTGTCCAGTATCGTTATCAGTCCTGTCAAAGTTAATCTCACCTGTATTTTCGACAAAATTATAACCGTAAACATCGTCCACGTAGCCGTTTCCGTCATCATCCTTACCTGCCACACCCGACTTTTCAGCTTCATTGACCCACATATTCGGAGCAAGATCCGGATGGCTGTACTCCACGCCTTCATCAACTACAGCAACTATAATGGAAGGATCACCGCAAGTAAGATCTCTCCAGGTATCCTTAATATTGATGTCACCACCCGCATATGCAGTCGATGCCACCGACATATCTCCAAGATTAAGATAATTCCACTGTTCCACAAGAAGTGGATCATTAAAGCCAAGATCTGACATCGCAGCCTTTGTCGCAACTGTCGGTCCCTCGTACGGATATACAACGCCATCTGATGCGAGTTCCATATAAGCATCGTATTCAACTGCAGTTATAAAAGTCTTTGCTGCAATTGATTGAGCGACAGCATCTATATCAGACATTTCTCCGAGCTTTACAACATACCACCTGTCAAGTTCACATTCTTTCTCAAGTTTCTCCTTGCCAGGAACTGAAGGGAATAGTCTTTCAACACCAGCAATGTCAGTTGCAAGAATAGCGGAAATCTGGTCTTCTGTCGGAGCAGAATCAAACTTCACAAGGAGTTCGTCTGGAACTGATCCTGATTTTGTGTTAATGATCTTAGACTCCACTGAGGGAGCCTCCAAAATAGATTCGTCAAGATTCTGCTGGCAAGAATACAGACCCAGCCCAGACAGAATCATAACGAAAAAGAAGATTCTTTTTGTCATAGTTTTAATGCATTATAAACGTCGAAGTCTAGGAGGGATCCCTCCCCCCTAGACTTAATGAATATTTTACAACAGATTTGTATTATCTGCACAACTTAGGTGTTGCCTCATTGATCTTTATAAATCTGTATCTTTAATGAATATCAATTCATTTTTATTATCTGAGCGGCTGTGCAGGAACTCTTTCATTTGAAAAAGTGAATTCCTTTTTCTCACCTACAGAAACAGTTGCATTGAACTCAACCATAGGATTTGCGCTCTCAATATTGAGATAAGCACGCTCATACTGGCCCTTCTTAGGAAGATTGAGGAGAGATTTCTTGATCTGAACATCCTCTGTTTCTACGCAATTGAAGTTGCTGTAGAAGTCAGCTCTAGCTGCCTCAAGTCCCATCTTCACATTCTGAATAGCTGCCTGCTGTTCATCCTTCGGCATATTTTCAGGATCTACGAGGAGAAGATTAGAAATATCCATCAAAGAAGCAATATATGATGAATAAGCCTCATCAGCAAATACTCCCAATGAGAAATAAGCAAATCCACCATATGATGCATACTGTCCAAAGTCAACAAATGCAACATCACCGAAATCAGTAAATGCTCCGATAGCGGCTGCGCTTACGATTCCACCTGCACCAGAACCCATGATTGACAAAACTCCGGCATACTGATTTGTACCTGTTCCGACAAGATCCACCAATGTTGGACCGAATGTGCTCTGGAGAGAAACGAGTGCACCGTTCCAGTACTCAAAGTACATAGTGTCATCTGCAATGATACCCTGATCAACTGCTGGCTGGAAGAAGCCTGAAATACCTACATACTCATATACGTCTCCGGTCTCAGGATCAGTCTGCGAACCAGCATCTGAAACAGTTACTGGAGTTCCCATATCGAATCTCTTGTTACCGGCTTCAGGATCTGAGAAGTAGTACCCCCATTCTCCCAAATACTCATCTTTTGATTCTGCACCCCAAAGGCTGTCCATTGAGTAGATCTCCTGAAGAGGATCAGCTACACCTGCTGTCTTAGCATCAGCTGTAATGACTGTCTGCTCAAAGCCGTTACTTGCATAAACTACCAAAGTGTACTCGGTACCTGCGTTGAGATTGTAATAAATGTCACTGAGTCCTCCTCCATTGATCATATCAACAGCTTCAGAAGAAATAAGACCTGTTGTCATAACTGCATTCAAGCAAGCTGACTGATCAGCCATCCAATCACTTGTGCGGAACAATGAGAAGCCTGCTTCAGTAATGTCGGATCCATAGATATAGAACTCAAGAGAATTCTCGCTGGTGTATCCTTCTGGAGCATATTTGTCAGATAAGATAAGGCCTGCATTGACAACAACTGGAACCGGTGAATCAGCAGCAACATAGTTGATTACCTCAGCAACTGCTGTCTGTGGCTGTGCATCCTTGTCAAATCCTACGGCAACGATTGTATACTTGCCTGTCTGCTCGAATGAGAGAGCAACCACTACGTTGCCTTCCTCATCAGCCTGATCCTTTGTGATCACCTGCGCATTTTCACTTGTAAGCACCTCAGAAACCTTTGCCTGAAGTTCCTCAGATGAAAGCGCGCCCTCATAAGCAAGATACTTGATTGTATGGACATCAGTACCGAATGTGAACTGTACAGGATGCTGGCCCTGCCTTGTATAACCAGAAATAATTTCTACAGTGTAGTCAACAAGGATTGCACCTGGGAGGCAGATTCTGAACATACCCTCTGTATTGCTTACACTTAAAGCGCCGTTGTTATACTCAGTCTCAGCAAAAGCCATACTGTTTGCAGGGAAAGAGATTACGCCATCAACCAAAGTACCATAAGTAGGTGTACCACCAGTGATACCAGCCTCTGGAGCAATTGATCCAGCATACATCCAGCCGTAACTCCAGTTACATCCTAGATTCTGGAAAGGCATATATACTCTTGCCGGATTCTCAGCATTGATTGTAAGGTATGAACCTGACGGGATCATATCCCAACCCTTGTTCTGCTCCCAACCCTGGTTGAAAGGAGCTGAAATATAAGCGTCCTTGAAATAATACCAGCCTGGAGTGGTCTCCTTAGTGTACACCTCTACCTCCCACTCGATTCCGGTAGGATTCTGCTGATATCCTGTAATAAGGCCCTCACGGATTGTCGCCTTTCCGAGAAGGTCATACTTCTCAATGATAACAGAGTAGTTGAGGTATGTAGGATTCTGACCATATACAAGCGCATACTCAGGATCAGTAATTTCAAGACTCAAAGTGTAAGTTACACCTGGCTGTGCCTTAGAGAAAGATACTTTGATAGTAGACTCTGTCTGTCCATCAGCAAATTTAAGCTCTGACAATTCAAAAATTCCTTCTTCAGATGCCTTTACCACAACAGGTACAGTAATGTCACCGTCCTCTGTAAGACGCTTTACAACGAACTCGACAGCAGGAGTCTCACTTGGATCCATTGTGTGTGATCCGGCAGCTTCCTGAGTCGGGAAGTAGACACCGTGGCATCCTTCAAGATCAGGCTCACCAGGCACATAGACCTGCTCCTCAACCTGGCAAGAAACAGCCAGGAACGAGAAAGCCGCCATCAATGATAAAATAAGTTTATTGAGTTTCATAATAAATCAGATTAATGGTTCAAATCCTACTTTCCATCCCACAGAGTAAGGGTATTAGACGGATCCGGATTGTTGGTTGCGTCAGTAATTCCCTTATTTGCCTGGAACTCACCGCGAGTGATCACGATGTTCCACTGTGGTGAACGTCCTTCACTGTTGTAGCAGTATACAGCAGCCTGGTTTGTTCCCTTATAACCTCTTGTGATACCCTCATCAAGACGCTTGTAGTCGTAGATAAGAATACCCTCACCCCAGAACTCGATTCTCTTCTGGAGAAGGAGCTCATCAGTGAATGACTCGAAGTCTGAGTATGAAGAACAGCTGTATGAACCGTCAAGGATACGGGTCTTCATAAAGTCGTTGAGAACCGCCTGAGCATCAGCGATCTTACCGTCACCAGCAAGAGCCTCAGCCTTAAGGAAGTACATTTCCTCAACTCGCATTATAGGGAAATCTGTAGGGTTACCGTTTGTGTAGTCTACAGTCTCACCACCCTTAGGACGGAACTTGATGTTCTGATAAGGCTTTGCAGCTGGGTTCATACCACCGTTGAGGAAGGCCTGCTTTGCAGCATCGTCACCTGCGAACTTATAGTCATATGGCTGCTTGGCTGCCGGGTCAGCGATATAAGCAGGATCAAGCCAAGAGTGCTTTCTGAAGTCCTTGTCGCTGATCTGATCGTAGAGACGCTTGCTGACACTGATCTGAGAAAGAGGAGCATAACCCCAAGTTCCCTCAGAAGCCATATGAGCTGTGAAGCAAAGGATGTTACCTACGTTTTCAGCTGATACAGGGAGACCCCAGATCCAGGAGTTGTTTGCAGCACCGTTGTTGAATCCGTTTGCTGGATCCTCCCACTGAGCCTGAGTAAGAGGTGTCTTACCGCTCTCAGTGATTGCCTTGTCAGCGTATTCAGCAGCCAATGCATATGCACCAGCGTCACCGGCAGCACCCATCTCAATGTAAGCTCTTGCATAGAGACCATAAACTGCTCCGAGGCTTGGCTTTGCATAAGCCTTTGATGAAGGATCGATGTAAGTCTCAGCCTTCTCAAGTTCTGAAAGGATGAATGCATACATTTCCTCTCTTGGGAGACGTGGATTATTTGTTGCGCTACTCTCAGTGGTAGCTTCAGTAACAAGAGGAACTGTAAGACCAAGCACACCGCTCACATCTGTATACTTATTTGGCTTTGCCTCGAAAAGGCGGGCAAGATCGAGATAGAACATAGCTCTGTATGCGTGAGCGATACCGAGATAATTCAACGCGTCTTCGTTTGCAGTAGCCGGATCAATTGTAGAGATAATGTCTGTACAAGATTTAATGTAGGTATAGTATGCATCCCAGAAATAAGCGCAATAGATGTAAGTAGATCCCTGTGCCTGATTCTGAGCATACTGAAGCGCACGGTTGTAATAAGGGTTCTCACCGCTTGTCACTACGTCCTCAAGCATATTCTCGGTACGGAAAGCGATTCCAGGATAGCCAAAGTCAGTATGATCATTGTAAGTACCGAGATAACCAAGGAAGTCTGTAGTGGTCATTGAAGACGGAATAGCGTTCACCATTGCCGCAAGAGCAGAAGCAGACTTGGCAACCTGAGCGGAAGTCTGGGTGCTTCCCTGAGGGAAGGTCTCCTTGATACATCCTGTTGCAAGGACAAGTCCAAGCGCGATTGATATGTATTTTAATGTTTTCATAACCTTTTCCCTTTATTAGAATGTGATGTTGATACCACCTGAAATGGTTCTTACAGGTGAGTTGTTTGCATAGTTAGTCGATCCTGTGAAGCTGTAGCGTGGATCAAGACCCTTTCTGTGTGACCAGTAGAACACGTTGTCGCAAGAAGCTGAAACTCTGATCTTGCTTACATTGAACTTCTGAGTGATGTGCTGTGGAATTGTGTAGCCGATCTGAACATTCTGAATGTTGAGATAGCTTGCATCCACGAGGAAGCGGTCTGATGTTGCATTGATGTTCTCATCGAGATACTGGTAACGAGGCATATCTGAATCCTTGTTTGTCTCGCTCCAAGCGTTGAGGACGTCAACGTGAACGTTTGAACCAGGCTGCGAAGGAGCACCTACGAGAGATGCGTAACCTGAGTCGTATGTAAGACCACCTATAGAGTATGTGAACTGAGCGGCAACGTCAAATCCGTAGAAACGGAGGCTTGTACCGAAACCACCATAAAGAAGTGGTGTAGGGTTGTCGCAAAGGTACTCAGTAGCTGCAGAGTAGTCAGTTGTTGTCTCACGTCCTGTAACGATAGGGTTGCCGTTCGCGTCAAGTACTTTTTCACCCTTCTCATCAAGCTCATATGTATCGGCGTACCACATAGGGAGACCGTTCTCCTTGTTTACACCAGCGTACTTCTTCATAAGGAATGTGTTGAGAGGAAGTCCCTCACCCACGAACTTATTTCCGCTTGCATAACCCTTGTAGCCTTCGATCTCACGAGTCTTTCTTTCCTCTGGGAGCATTGTGATCTTGTTTGTGTAGTGTGTTGCATTTGCATTCACATCCCAGTAGAAGTTCTTCTTGTTGAAGATAACGCCGTTGAGTGCGAACTCGACACCGGAATTTCTCATATCACCGATGTTGTCATAGTAACCTGAGTAACCAAGTGAAGCAGGAACGGTGAAGAAGAAGAGCATATCAGAAGTCTTTCTATAGAAGTACTCCACTGTACCGCTGATTCTACCCTTGAAGAGGTCGAAGTCAACACCGGCATTCATATTGGTGTTGGTCTCCCAAGTAATCTCCTTGTTACCCTTTGAACCGAAAGCGATAGCGATCTGTCCCTCATTGTTCGAGATAGAGTAGAGGTCAGTGTAGAGGTAGTTTCCGATACTGTCGTTACCCTGGCTACCGATAGAAGCCTTAACCTTGAGCATATCTACCCACGGAGCATTGAACCAAGACTCGTGGTTGATGAGCCAACCTGCACCGAATGACCAGAAGTCACCCCATCTGTGATCAGGATGGAAACGAGAAGAAGCGTCACGACGGTATGAAGCGCTGAGGAAGAGCTTCTCATCATAGTCGTACTGAGCACGTGCGAGGTAACCCTCGTTGTTGTACTCGCTTCTGCTTGAAGCTGCACCCTGTCCGTCAACAACGGCACCGTTGAGCTCGGTGTTGTCCATCGAGAAGAGGTTAGTCTTGTAACCGCTCACCGAGAAGCTCTGGCTGAGGTAAGACTCGTGTCCGAGGAGAACGCTCACGTTGTGAGCTCCGAAGCTCTTGTTCCAATTGAGGAGCTGCTGGAAGTTGAAGTAGTAGCTTCTGCTGTGACCTACCTGGATAGTACCGCCTGTAGGAGCGAACTGTCCGTAGTACATATTGTTTACAGATCTGCTTCTTGTCTCATCTACTCCGAAACCTGCGTTTACAGTGAATGCGAAATCCTTGAGGAAAGTGATGTCAACGTGACCGTTTCCTGTGAATGCATTACCCTCTGAGTTGTTCATATCGAGAGTTGCAAGCTGAAGAGCATTTGCCTGAGGAGAGTTAGGACGGTTCATACCAGCGTTCTTTCCATCACCATAGTCATAGCGGAGGAGGCCGTTCTGGTCTCTGAGGATATTACCCTGAGCATCACGGATGTAAACAGGGTAGATAGGCGCCATAGTTGCCGCAAAACCGAACATATTACCTGTCGATCCTGCTGATCCCTCATCAGAGTTACCGTTATTCCAGTTGAACTTGGTGTAACCCATATTCATACCTACGTTGAGCCACTTCTTAGCCTGGTAGTCGCTCTTGAGACGTGCAGTGTAGCGGTACATATCCGCTCCGTCTACGATACCCTTGTTGTTGAGGTAACCGAACGAACCGAAGAACTGAGCCTTGCCTGAAGTACCTGAAACGTTGAGGTTGTACTCCTGACGGATAGACTGCTTGTAAGTCTCAGCCATCCAGTCATCACCCTGGAGGAGATAATCCTCACCCTCATAGTTTACGATACGGCCGTAAGTAGCATTCGGATTGAGCTTACCGTTAGTTCCGATGAAAGCTTCACCCTCCGGAACTGTGTAGATAAGGTATCCGAGACCTCCGTCAGCAGCTGGACCTGCAACAGTGTTAGCTGCCTTTGCATTTGCCTCGAGATGAGACATTCCCTGCTTGTCAACGTAGTAGTTATAGAGAGCGTTGTAGTGTGTCTCATAGTATGTAGCAGGATCCTTGATGTAATCGTAGTGCTGGAGAGCCTTGGTGTTGAGACCGATCTTAGACTCGAAGTTTACGACTGCATCACCGGCCTTAGCCTTCTTGGTTGTGATCATAATGACACCGTTTGCACCACGAGCACCATAGAGAGCATTTGAAGCCGCATCCTTGAGGACTGTCATTGACTCGATGTCCGCAGAGTTGAGGTTGTTCATATCGCCGCTGTAAGGAACGCCGTCCACGATGTAGAGAGGGGCGCTGCCGGCAGAGATAGAGCTGATACCACGGATGATGATGCTTGGAGAGCTTCCGAGCGATCCTGAAGATGTTGTCATCTGCACACCGGCAACAACACCCTCGAGAGCGCGTGTCGCGTCTGATGACTGCACCTTGGCGATGTCAGAAGATTTCACAACTGTAGCCGATCCTGTGAACGACTCTTTTGTTGCGGTACCGAAAGCGACAACGATAGTCTCTTCGAGAGCCTCTGTGTCAGGAGACAGAAGCACGTCGTGCTTTGCCTTTCCAGAAACCGCGATCTCCTGTGAGATGTAACCTACAGAAGAGAAGATAAGGACTCCGTCAGCAGGCACTGTGAGTGAGTAATAACCGTCACCGTCTGTGCTGACACCTGTCATAGTACCTTTAAGCTGAATTGAAGCGAAAGGTACGCCTTCACCAGTGGAAGAATCCTTGACAACACCTGTAACTGTCAGATTCTGACCATAGGCCAGAGCTGAAACAAGCATCGCCATTGCCATGAAAAATAGTTTGATCTTTTTCATCTGGTTGAACTTTTAGTTGTTAAACATAAATTTATTGAATTTGTATTTTTTCAGTACAGTACACTACACTAACTGCACATAAAATCGAGCGATTTTCAGGAATAACTCGAAATGCAAATATAATAAATTTTTAATTTCAAATCAAAATTTAACAATCTTTAAAACCAAAATCTACAGAGGGCAAAAAGTGTGCTAATCTTCAATACTTTAAGTATATTCCTCCAGATTGATCAACTATTTAAGATATAAGATAGTAAAAATTACAATTATAAACCACACTCAATGCTTATGATTTAATATCGTTATGAACAAATTATAATAAAAAATCGACATTCAGATTGGGCATTCTAATGAAAATATGAGAGTTTATACAAGCCTTCGTATATAAATTACATCTGCGCTCCTTACAAAATGTAACCTCATTATTCGAAACACACTTGAAACTGCCGTTGGTAATTTTCATTAAAATGACTGATTTACACTATTATAACCCAATATACCAGTTTCTTCACAATCGTATACAAAAACTGATATATTGTAATCAGACAACAAGGAGCAAGGATATAGGGAAAATTAGTATATTCGCAGAAAATAAACTACAATATGGCTATATTCAAACTTGAAGACAAGCACACCAAGTCGGTCGCTATCGCTGCCACTTGCCTATATTTATGCGCCTGTGTGATCTTCTTCCTCCCGGTAGAGTTCCCGCACAAGATTACCTATTGCGTCAGCATTCTGACTCTCGCTTCACTCTGGCTATGCCCGTGGGAGATCACCCTGGCTCTGTTGTTTTCAACCTTGGGCGACCATATGGGCTCGTGTCATAACTTCATTGGACAGATGGGATTCTTTGCACTGGGACACGTGTTCTATGTAACTTACTTCGCAAAGAGATACTTCTGTAAAGTAGAGAAAGACAGGAAGCTGACAGGTAAGGCAAAGGGCTATATGGCAATGGTCATTTTCTGCGCGCTTACACTTCTGGCAGTTGCATTCACAAGGATAGCTCCTGAGGCGCCTGCCGGAATAATCCGCGTCGGAGTGTGCATTTACGCGAGCCTGATCAGCATTATGATGGTGATGGCTATGCTGCAGAGAAGCAGCCTGTTTGCTCTCGGAGCTGTACTGTTCGTATTCTCCGACTTCATCCTCGCCTGGAACAAGTTCGTGGAGCCGGTTCCGTACCGCCACTACCTCGTGCTTGTCTCTTACTACCTGGCACAGTGGCTCCTGTTCATAAGGGCAACAAAATTCCGCATAGCACCGGAAATGCGCATTCTGCGCTTTTAAAAACATATATATAATATAAATAGTAGAGGACGGCCCGTAAGGCCGTCCTCTATGATTTTAAACGCTATTCTGAAAGGATTAGAGTTCCCACGCAAGAGCTGATGCACCGAGAATGGCTGCGTCAGACTCCTTGAGCTGTGAGTAAACGATCTTCACCTTGCCTTTCCACAATGGGAGTACGTTTTCGTTCAATGAGTTCTCGATAGGCTCAGTAAGGAATTCCTTTGCACGTGCAAGACCGCCGAAGAGAACGATAGCTTCAGGAGAGCTGAATGCCACGAAGTCAGCGAATGAACGTCCGAGGATCTTTCCTGTGAACTCAAAGATCTTGAGAGCAAGCTTGTCACCTTCCTTGGCAGCTTCATAAACATCCTTGGAAGCGATAGAGTCAAGACCGCGAAGGAGAGAAGGCTCGTCAGTAAGCTCAAGCCACTCACGTGCTGTACGGGCTACACCTGTTGCAGAAGCATAAGTCTCAAGACATCCTGTCTTGCCGCAACCGCAGGTACGTCCGTTGTTACGTACAGCAGCTGTGTGACCAAGCTCGCCTGCGAAACCGTCGTGACCATAAACAACCTCACCGTTGATTACGATACCTGAACCTACGCCTGTTCCGAGGGTGATCATAATGAAATTCTTCATACCTCTTGCTGCACCGTAAGTCATCTCACCGACTGCAGCCGCATTTGCGTCGTTTGTAAGTGCGACTGGAAGGCCGCCCATAGCCTCAGAAAGAAGCTTTGAGAACTCAACTCTCTCACGTCCCCAAAGGAGGTTAGGAGCATTCTCGATTGTTCCGGTGTAGTAGTTTCCATTAGGAGCACCTACTCCGATACCTCTTACTTTACCCTCTGTGCCAGACTCCTTGATGAGTTTGTTTACAGCCTCTGCAAGCTCTGCGATGTAAGGCTCTACCTTATCATATGTGTCAGTACGGATGACAGTCTGAGCAAGAACGGTTCCTCTTGCATCTACAACACCGATCTTGGAGGTCTGTCCTCCTACGTCGATACCTACTACAAATGTTGAATCCATTGTGATATATTAGTTTAGAAGTTATTATGCTTTCTTGATTCTTGATCCTGCGAGAGCGAACCAGCAGATGTATGCAAGGGCTGCAACAGGGATCCAGTAGCTGATCATATAAGTTGTAGCGTCAGCGATTGCGTTCTGGAGGAGTGGAAGGATACCACCACCGATCACCATTGTCATAAAGAGACCTGAAGCGGCAGCAGACTTCTTGCCGAGTCCCTCAACTGAAAGGTTGAAGATTGCGCCCCACATAACTGATGTGCAGAGACCGCAGAGAACCAGAAGAAGAGCTGTAAGAGGAACCTGAGCCATTCCGAAACCGCTGCCTGTGAATACCGGCATAGAAGCCTGTACGTTAGTTGTGAACATAGCTACTACAACGAGAGCGATTGCTGTTGCACTTGTCACTGCAAGCTGTGTACGGCTTGAAACCTTTCCGCTGATGACACTTGAAACGAAACGTCCGATGAGCATAAGGAACCAGTATGTTCCGGCAACGAAACCTGCTGTTGTTGCTGCGTTTGCAGTTCCGAGGGTGTCAGTAAGGAAGAAGTTCATAGTACCAGGGATACCTACTTCAACACCTACATAAAGGAAGATTGCGATCACACCGAACACAAGGTGACGGTACTCGAAGAGAGACTTTACAGAGATGTCGTTCTTCTCCTGCTCAGGCTCTACGAACGGAACGAATGTGAGGATTGCGAATGTTGCAGCGAAGACGCCCATTGCAATGAAGAGCACGAGGTTCACGTCAGTGATCATAGTGTCCTTTGTAACTGATCCGATGAGTGCACCCACGAGCATAGGAGTGAGGGTACCCATAAGAGAGTTGAATGTACCACCAATCTGGACGAGCTGGTTACCCTTGTTTCCACCGCCACCGAGGAGGTTGAGCATAGGGTTTACCACTGTATTAAGGATACATACTGAGAAACCGCACACGAATGCGCCGAGGAGATAGACGAAGAAGTTTGCAGGAAGGCCGGCAAGAGTTGCGCCTACTCCGATCTTACCTGAAAGGAACTGCACGAAAACACCCACGAGACCTACGCCTACACCGATGAGTGTTGTCTTCTTGTAACCGATCTTAGTGATGAGCTTACCTGCAGGAATACCCATAAATGCATAGGCAAGGAAGTTCATCATATTACCCATCATACCCCAGAAGTTAGAGCCCTCGATACCAGGAGCCTGTTTCCAGATCACGCCGATAGGTGCAGCAAGGTTTGTAACGAATGCGATCATTCCGAAGAGGAACATCATAGTAAACACCGCTACCCAATTGATTTTGTTCTTGTTCATTTTTGTTAGTTTTATTGTTAATGATTATTCGGTTTCGTCAAAATCGGGCCTAAGATACAAAAAAAATCAAGACAAGACGCTATTCTGGCCGATAAATTGAAAAATAGCGGGGTCCCCTCCCCAAGGAACCCCGCCGTATATAAAACGAACTTAACAAATAGACACGAAAATAATTTCTTATGTCCACAACAAAGGTAATGATTTAAAATTGCTTTCCAAATGTTTTACAAACATTTTTAAGCGCATTTATTCATATACATATAATATGTAAGGTCAGAAAGGCATTTATTATTATAATTGACACTCACGGATATTCTTATATATCACTATCTTTGTCGCAATAAACAATTGCTATGAGAAACAAGATCGTATATGTATTTATTTTTGCCGCGACGCTTCTTACAGGATGGACCGGAGCGGCGCAGGAGAAAATCATCAAGGGATTTTCAGGCGGAATGATGGTCCACGGTGGCTACCTCAGCGGAGGAGACAACCCGTTCAAGATCGAACCCTCAGGAGCGACTTTCGGCATCGGCGGTGTAGCCAAACTTCATCTTTCCAATCATTTCCGTGCCGGATTCGAAGGATATTTCTCTAATATGGGCATAGACGAGGAAATGGCTGTGGACGGAAGCTTCAACAAGGTGTTCTGGACCGGAATCCTCGGGGACTTCTTCTGGACATTCGGAAAGTTCAAGCCATATGTCGGAACCACTGTCGGAGGCGGAATGGAGACATCTTTCTATATGACCGGAGACAAGCACGACTGGCTTCCTGAAGCCAGTGCGGTGTACAACAAGATGCCTTTCCTGGCTGTCGACCCGTTCGTCGGACTCGAATATGCGGCCGGAGAAGCGCTCAACCTGACCATCAAGGCAGACTGGCTGCTGGGATTCAACTCGGACGGGCTGAACAGGCCGATGGGACCGAGGGTCTATTTCGGATTCATATTTACACATTAATATAAGATCCCCGGTCGAGCCGGGGGGGGGATGACGAAGACGGCCCGCCAATGTTGGCGGGCCGTTCTTATATATATATGGAAGGATTAGAGCGACGCGAGATTCATCTTGTTCACGATGTTCTTTCCTTCCGGTGTGTATGCGTACTCCATATTTTCCTTGTACGCCTCCTCTACGCGGCCGCGTACGACCTTCATAGAGCTGTTGAGGAAGTGGTTCTGCTCTGTCCAAGGCTCTGGGAGGACGCAGACTGCAGCAGGAAGCCATCTTTCAGGGAACGCGCCGAAGAGACGGCCGCCCTTGCGGTACATATTGACCTCATCCTGGAGGAGCTCAAGCATCTTCACCTTAGCCTCTTCTGATGTCGGATCAAGACCGAGATCCTTGGCGTAAGCCTTGAGGGCATCCTTGTTAGGAGTGATAAGGACGATTGTGTAAGGATCCTGGCTGTTGTGGAGGATAGCTCCGTCGATATATTTAGAGCTTTCAACGAGGTTCTCCTCGATTCCCTCCGGTGAATACTTCTCACCGTCAGCCGCGATAAGGAGAGACTTGAAACGTCCTACGACGTAGAGCATTTCTGCATCACGCATATATCCCATATCACCTGTGTGGAGCCATCCGTCAACCACTGTGTCAGCTGTCGACTTAGGGTTCTTCCAATAACCTGCCATCACGTTCTCACCCTTGATGCAGATCTCACCCTTCACACCGTATGGCTGTTCTACGCCGTCAGCGTCGAGGATCTTGATCTCCATTGGAGAAACGATCTTACCTGACGATCCGAATATGTGTCTCTGAGGAGAGTTTGCAGAGATGATAGGTGTAGCCTCTGAAAGACCATAGCCCTGGTACATAGGGATACCGATTGCGTTGTAGTACTTCTGGAGGTCGATGTCCAGGAGGGCACCGCCGCCTACGAAGAACTTCATCTTGCCGCCGAGACCCTGACGTACGCTTGAGAACACAAGCTTGTCAAAGAGCTTCACGAGAGGCCATCTGAAGATGTCCACGAACTGTGTACCCTTGTTGTAGCCTTCCTTATAGTAAGCGATTGCGTTGTTGAGTGCGAAATTGTAGAGTTTCTCCACTGTCGCGCCTTTCTTCTTGATGGCTGTCTCGATGCTCTTCTTGAAGTTCTTTGCAAGAGTAGGCACTGAGAGCATAACGTTAGGCTGGAACTCCATAATACTTGGAGAGATGTTTCTCAAAGCCTCTTTTCCATTCTTTCCTGAAGGGACTGTACCGATGGAAGCACCGTATGACATCATTGTGTAGAAACCTGCAACGTGTGCGAAGCAGTGGTCAAGAGGAAGGATGATGAGCATCTTGTCATTTTCCTCGATTCCGATTACAGAGTGAGCCTGCTCTACGTTTGCTGTGTAGTTTCTGTGAGTAAGGAGGATACCCTTAGGGTCTGCGGTTGTTCCTGATGTGTAGCTGATGTTTGCATAGTCATCAGGTCCGATTGATTTATATCTCTGGATGAACTGCTCTTCGTTCTCTGCGAGGAACTTGTCACCCATCTCCATAACTTCACCGATGTAGATCTCATTCTCCTTCATATCGTCCACCTGGTCGAAGAGGATTATCTTCTCTACCATAGGGCACTCCGGAAGGATGGTTCTGATCTTAGGAAGCTGGAACTTAGATGTGATCACATACTTTGAATCAGAGTGTTTTACTCTGAAGACAAGGTCATTAGCTTCGCCAAGCTTGATTGAGAGCGGCACATTGACTGCACCTGCATAGAGAACTCCGAGCTCTCCGATCACCCACATATCGCGGCCCTCGCTAAGGTAAGAGATCTTCTCTCCCTTCTGAACACCGAGAGCCATAAGGCCTGCAGCAATACGCTTTGCCTTCTTCAAGGTCTCTTCATAGGTGGTAGGCTCCCACACATTTGTATCAAGATTCTTTTCCCAAAGGAAAGGATTCTGGGAATACTTGGCAACGTACTTCTCAACGAAGTCGATGATTGTTATTCTTTCTGCCATAATCAATTATAAGGTTTTAGTTACTGTTGGTTCGGGAAGAGTCCGAAAAGCTCTGCGTCGATCTTGTCAACGACTTCCTGGAAGTCCTCAGGTCTATTTTCGAACTTGATTCTGTCTACATCCAGGATAAGGAGGTTGTGCTTGTAGTCCTTGATCCAGTTCTCATAGCGCTCGTTGAGTCCTGTGATGTAGTCGATACGGATGCTCTTTTCGTACTCGCGGCCTCTCTTCTGGATCTGGCCGATGAGGTTAGGAATCGAGCTTCTGAGATAGATGAGCAGGTCAGGCGGATTTACAAGAGACATCATAAGGTCGAAAAGGTCCGAATAGTTTTCGAAATCCCTTGTGGACATAAGGCCCATTCCGTGAAGGTTAGGGGCGAAGATCCTCGCATCCTCGTAGATTGTACGGTCCTGGATGATAACCTCGTCAAGCTTCGATATGTCAACCACATCCTTGAAGCGCTTGTTGAGGAAATATACCTGAAGATTGAAGGACCATCTTTCCATATCCTCGTAAAAATCTGCGAGATACGGGTTATAGTCCACTGACTCGAACTTTGGAGTCCATCCGTAATGTGCGGCAAGCATCTTTGTAAGTGTCGTTTTTCCGCTGCCGATATTACCTGCGATAGCTATATGCATAGTTGTTAATATATTTTTGATTATTCCTGCTTTATCACCGGCCCCGCCTTCCGGCGGATTTCCACGTCGTCTTACCATCGTAAAACACGACATTTTTCCGGTAATATTCAGCAAAAATAACAAACCTTTTCGTATTTTTGTATGTTTTAATGAATTATTTGAATGATACATAAGGAATATTTCACCTTCAATGCCTTTCAGACACGCTGCAGCGTGATTTGGGATGAGGAAGGACACTGCGCCATTGCAGACCCTGGATTCGAGACTTCTGCAGAGAGAGACAGCCTCATCGGCTTTATCAATTCCAAGGGCCTCAAGCCTGTCTGCATCCTGCTTACACACGGTCATTTTGACCACGTGCTCGGAACTGCCGAACTTTCCGCGACATACGGAGGGCTGCCTATATATATGCATCCGTCCGACAAGGTCACATTGGAGAACAACTCCTATTTCTGCCGCTTCTTTGGCGCCCCTATGCCGGCAGCCTTCGAGACCACCGATGTGACAGAAGGTACTGAGATAAAGGTCGGAAGCCTGACCTTTGAAGTCATCGAGACTCCAGGCCACACTCCCGGCGGAGTATGTTATCTTGAAAGAGAGAGCAAGTATATGCTCAGCGGCGACACGCTTTTTGCAGGAGCGATCGGACGCACAGACCATCCGGGAGGCGACTATGACGCCATTATTAAGAGTATCCTGGAGAAACTCGTTGTGCTGGACGGCGAGATCGAGGTGGTTCCGGGACACGGACCGACATCTTCGATAGCCGAGGAAGGAATGACCAATCCTTTCCTTATGCCTTTCAACGAGCCTTACGAAGAATAGTGAGTTTTCCAAAAAGTTTCCAAATGGAGAAGAAGAACGATTATATAGAGATTGTCGGAGCCAAGGCGCACAACCTTAAGGGAGCGTCGCTTTCCATTCCACGCGACAGTTTCGTCGTCGTGACGGGACTCAGCGGAAGCGGAAAGTCCTCCCTCGCCTTCGACACGATCTACGCCGAAGGTCAGAGGAGATATATGGACACTCTCTCCACATATGCCAAGCACTTTATGGGCATATTGGAAAAGCCTGAGGTCGAGTCCATTACAGGACTCAGCCCCATCATTGCCATAGAGCAGAAGACCACCGGCAACAACCCGCGTTCGACCGTCGGAACAATCACCGAAATATACGACTTCCTGCGTCTGCTGTACGCCAGGGCGTCGACCGCATATTCCCCTCACACAGGGAAGGAGATGACCAGGTACACCGATGACCAGATCGTCTCCCTCATTATGGAAAAATATGACGGACGCAAGTGTTACCTGCTTGCTCCTATCGTAAGAGGACGAAAAGGACATTACAAGGAGCTTCTGGAGCAGATGCGCAAGCGCGGCTACACCCAGGTAAGGATAGACGGCGAGCTGCACGAACTTAACGAAGTGACAGCGCTTGACCGTTACAAGGCCCATTTCATCGAGCTTGTGATAGACCGCCTGAAGCCTGCGGCAAAAGATGAGAAGCGCATCAAATCGTCTGTAATGTCAGCCCTCAACCACGGCAAGGGCTCGCTTGCCACTATGGACATGGAGACAGGAGAAGTGCAGCATTTCTCAAAGCATCTGATATGTCCTGACACAGGGCTTTCACTTCCCGAGCCAGCCCCACATTCATTCTCATTCAACTCTCCTCAGGGCTATTGTCCTCACTGCAAAGGACTTGGAATGATAGTGGATGTAAACATGGACACCATCATCCCTAACCGCTCGGTTTCCATTGCGGACGGAGCCATAGTGCCGTTGGGAAAGATACGAGAGACAAAGAAATTTGATGTAGTCCGTTCCATCGCCCGCAAGTACAACTTCTCGCTGTACGATCCGGTCGAGGAACTCCCTGACGAGATCGTTTCTCTGATTGTGTTCGGATCCGACGAACTTTTCAGAGTCGGTGAAGGAGCCTCGTCCGAGATGGTTTCCTACTCAGGTGTAGTGGGAGACATCAACGAAAAGATCGTGTGTCCTACCTGTGGAGGAACACGACTCAACAAAGACACCACTTACTTCAAGATAGACGGAAAGACCATCTCTGAGGTAGCTGCGATGGAGATCAGCCAGCTGAAGGAATGGTTCTACTCTCTGGACACAGTGCTTGGAAAACGCGAAAGCCTCATTGCCAGAGACATACTCAAAGAACTCAAGGACAGGGTGACATTCCTGCTCGATGTAGGACTGGACTACCTTTCACTCGACCGTGCGACTGCTTCATTGTCAGGCGGCGAGAGCCAGCGTATCCGTCTGGCTACCCAGATCGGTTCGAAGCTCGTAAACGTGCTTTATATCCTTGATGAGCCAAGCATCGGACTTCATCAGAGAGACAACAGAAAGCTGATCGCATCGCTCAAGAAGCTTCGTGACGAAGGCAACTCCGTGATGGTAGTCGAGCACGATGCAGAGACAATGATGGCTGCTGATTGGCTAGTTGATGTCGGTCCCGGAGCCGGACAGGAGGGAGGAAAGATCTGCTACAGCGGCCCTCTGAACGAGATTGACAAAGCTTCTTCCATCACACTGGACTACCTCAAGGGTCTGAAATCCATAGAGGTTCCGGAAAGCAGGCGCACCGGCAACGGCCTGACCCTCGGAATCCGTGGAGCACGAGGCAACAACCTCAAGAATGTGGATGTGGACTTCCCTCTGGGAATGTTCATCGGAATCAGCGGAGTCAGCGGCAGCGGCAAGTCGTCGCTCATCAATGAGACGCTGATGCCTGTCCTGAAGAACCGTTTCTACAACGCCAAGCTCCAACCGCTGCCGTACGACGAGATCATCGGAGTGGAGAACATCGACAAGCTCATCGAGATCGACCAGAGCCCTATCGGACGTACGCCACGAAGCAACCCTGCGACATTTACCGGAGTGTTCAATGACATCAGAAACCTCTTTGAGGCGACTCCGGACGCCAAGGTCCGCGGATTCAAGGCCGGAAGGTTCTCGTTCAATGTAGCGGGAGGACGATGCGAAGAGTGCAAGGGCGCAGGAATCAAGGTCATCGAAATGAACTTCCTGCCATCGGTCAACGTCGTGTGCAGCGAATGCCGCGGCCGCAGGTACAAGAACGACACACTGGCAGTAAAATACAAGGGAAAGAACATCAACGATGTGCTGGAAATGCCTATCAGCGAGGCCTATGAGTTCTTCCAGAATATACCGACCATAGCACCGAAGCTCAAGGCACTCGTGGATGTGGGACTTGGTTATGTACAGCTGGGTCAGTCAGCTGTAACCTTGTCAGGAGGCGAAAGCCAGAGAATGAAGCTGGCAGCTGAGCTTGCACGAAAAGGTACAGGCAACACCTTGTACATCTTGGACGAACCCACAACCGGTCTGCACTTCGAGGACATCAAGATCCTGCTTGGAGTGCTCAAACAGCTTGTAGACCAAGGAAATACAGTAATCATCATCGAGCACAACCTTGACGTGCTCAAATCAGTGGACTACATCTTTGATATGGGTCCGGAAGGCGGAAAGGCAGGAGGATTGATAGTTGCGCAGGGTACTCCGGAGCAGCTGACCAAAGAACCTGCGTCCGTAACAGGACCTTTCCTCAAGGAAATATTATAAAATCCTCATCCATATGGAAGAAATCAGAATCTATTGCGAGAACACATCCGCCTATGTCGATGTGGCTTTCGGCGCAGCCCTCAATGAGATCGCACCGGAAGGCAGCATTGCAGCACTTGTAGACAACAAGCTCAAATCGCTGGAGTACAGGATCATCTCACCGCATAATGTAAGGTTCGTGGACTATGGCCATCCTGACGGAAGGAGAACCTACGTCCGCTCATTGAGTTTCGTGCTTCAGAATGTGGTAAGGGAGATGTTCCCGGACAAGGTGCTTTCTATTGATTACTCTCTTCCAAGCGGTCTCTACTGCGAGATCCGTGAGAACACTTCACAGGAGGACGGCAGACCTAAGGTGTACTTTGTCACCGACGAAGAAATCGCCGCCATTAAGGTACGGATGAGAGAAATTGTCGAGGCTGACCTCCCGTTCACCAAGAAGATGCTGAGCCTTGAAGAAACTGTAAAGGTCTACACTGGGAACAGACAGAAAGAAAAGGCAAATCTTGCGAAAACACTCGGAAGATTCAACTACAGCGTGTACTACCTTGATGGACAAGCTGATACATTTTACGGTCCGCTTGCTCCTTCTACAAGATTCCTCAAGACATTTGACCTGATGGGTTACAACGACGGATTCTGCCTGCAGTACCCGATGGACGGAAGTCCGGACAAGGTACTGTCTATGAAACGACAGTCCAAGCTGGCAAATGCTCTCAAGGAACATTCAGACTGGTGCCACATACAGGGAGTCGGAGGAGTGGGAGCACTCAATGAAAGGGTACTCAACGGAAAGATCATTGAACTTATAAATCTGTCAGAAGCATTCCAGGAGAAAAAATTTGCTGACATCGCCAAGCAGATCTATGACAGAAGGGGAAGCGTGAAGATCGTGTTCATCGCAGGCCCGTCCAGCAGCGGCAAGACTTCGTCGTCAAAGCGTCTCGCGCTCCAGTGCCGCAACCTCGGCCTCAACCCTAAGGTCATAGAACTGGACAATTACTTCGTCGAGCGCGAACAGACTCCGCGCGACGAAAACGGAGAATACGACTTCGAATGTCTGGGTGCAATGGACCTCAAGCTCCTGGGAGAACAATTGAATGCACTTCTGGAAGGCAAGGAAGTGGAGATACCGCGCTTTGACTTCAAGGAAGGCAGGAAATTATTCGAAGGAAAGATGATGCATCTGCAGGACAAGGACATCCTCATAATGGAAGGAATCCACGCCCTGAATCCTGCAATGATACCGGATGTAGACAGCTCTAAAGTGTTCAGAGTCTATGTTTCTGCACTTACATCACTCTCACTGGACGAGAATAACAACATCTCCACTTCCGACAACCGAATGCTCAGGAGAATGATCCGCGACAACCGCACAAGAGGCATCATCCCAGAGGAGACCATCACAAGATGGGCAAGCGTGCGCCGCGGAGAGAACAGAAACATCTTCCCGTTCCAGGAAAATGCGGACGCCGTCCTTAATTCAGCCCATATATTTGAGCTTCCTATATTGAAATACTATGCTGAGCCTCTGCTGCGCCGTATAGCGCCTTCGTCACCGGCATTTGTCGAGGCGGCGAGAATGTTGAAATTTCTTGACAGCATCACAGCTCTAAGTCCAGCTGAAATTGCAGCTGTACCTCCAACTTCTATCTTAAGGGAATTTATTGACGGTCAGACACTTTAAACTACTTCAGGCTCAGGAATGAGTGACCGAAACGTGCTACGGCCTCGCGCTCGAGGTCCTCGCGCACCGAAGGGTGTGCGATGGATATGAGAGCGCGGGCGCGTTCTGCCAGAGTCTTTCCTCTGAGAGACGCCACACCGTACTCAGTCACGATGTGCTGTATCATATGGCGTGTAGTCACTACTCCGGCTCCTTCGGTAAGTACAGGCTTGATCTTGGACACACCCTTTTCTGTCATAGAAGGAATTGCAATAAAGGTCTTTCCTCCTTCCGACAAGGATCCTCCATACATAAAGTCGTGCTGTCCTCCTACACCGGATATGATACGGGTTCCAACAGAATCGGCACACACCTGACCTGTCAGATCCACTTCTACAGCTGAATTTATGGCCATAACCTTAGGATTCTGGGCTATACGGAAAGGAGCATTGGTCCAGGCTACATCCTTGAGCAGGAGATCTTCCCTATAATTCATATAATCATACAGTCTGCGGGATCCGAGAGCCAAAGAGGCAATGGAAACTCCAGGACAGACCTTCTTGCAGGAGTTGTCGATCACACCGCTCTCCAGAAGCGGAAGCACGCCGTCTGTCAAGGCCTCTGTATGAAGGCCGAGGTGATGGTGATCCTTGAGAGCAGAGAGCACAGCATTAGGAATGCCGCCCACACCTATCTGGAGCGTTGCTCCGTCAGGAATCATCTCTGCAATATATCGTCCGATGGCAGTGTCGATCTCTGTCGGAACAGCTGTCGGCACCTCCACAAGAGGGTCATCCACCTCAACGGCAGCATCTATTCTTGAAACGTGAATCAAGGCGTCACCGTAAGAGAAAGGCATAGACTTGTTCACCTGCACTATGACCTTGCGGGCGCACTCTGTTGCAGAGACAGCAAGGTCTGCGGAGATTCCGTACGAGCAGTAACCTTCTGCATTCGGCGGAGAAACATTCAGAAAGACTGCATCAAGAGGCAGGGTCCCGTCACGGAAAAGCCCTGGAATCTCCCCCAGAAACGCAGGGATTGTCGAACCATAACCTGCTGCAAGCCACTTCCTTATGTTATTAGCTACAAAGAGACTCTTTACATTGAAGGAGTCTTTGTACTCGGGCTTGCAATATGGAGCTTCGCAGCGCCCCACAGCAAAGGCAGCATATATGGTGACATCGCGCAGCTCGCTGCCTCTGTCAGCGAGGGCCTGCGAGAGCACCTCCGGTATGGAGGTGCTTCCCTGTATATATATACTTTCGCCTGAATTTATCAATTGTACGGCCTCGGCCGGTGAAACGTATCTCATTGTCGTTGAATGTTTTATATTGAATCACCTGCGGCAGATGGAGCAGGTAATTCAGTGTAAGTACTTGAAAGTCAGATATTAGTGGTTCTGGCGGAAGAGGGCGAGGCGCTGGGCAAGGAGGTCGAACTGCTGCGGGCTGTTGAGCTGGGACACGCAGACGCGCACACCCTTCTGGACGCTGCCGGTCAGCGACAGGGCGATGGAACATATGCCGTAAAGCATAAGTTCACGCATAAGGGAGGCAGAGTCAAGCTCCTTGTAACCGATGGTATAGAAGAAGCCGTCACTCACATCCTCGTCTCCGTCCTTGCTGTAGACTATATGGAAGCCATTGTCCTGGAATATCTTCTTTGTGATGGCAGCACGACGGGCATATTCGGAAGTGTCGGCAACAAAGTCAAGTTCGCCATCCGAAGCAGCCTTGAACATAGCCGCCAAAGCATACTGGGCAGAATGGCTGACTCCTGAAGAAACCGCATACATTATTCCAAGCACCAGAGCGTCTCCCAGACGAGCCATCTTGTGACGGCGCTCCAATTCAGGATACTTCCTGTCATACAGAACGTCTGAGACTGCCAGCACAGCAATTCGCTGACCTGCGTAGCTGAACATCTTGGACGCAGACATCATTATGATATAATTGTCGGTGTACTTGGCTACAGTAGGCTGGAAAGGAGCCTCGAACGGCCTGCCCAAAGGCTTTCTGAAGTCCATACACATATAGGCAAGGTCCTCTATGACCACGACGTCGTACTTTGTAGCCAGGGTACCTATGGTCTCGAGCTCTGACTCAGTCAGATTGAACCAGGCAGGATTGTTGGGGCTTGAATATATCAGGGCGGCTATCCTTCCTGACGAAAGGTGTTCTTCAAGTTTGGAGGCAAGTCTGTCTCCCCTGTAATCATATATATCAAAGGACTCAGACCTTACCCCTAAAAGCTGCGCCTGCTTCTTCTGTACAGGGAAACCGGGATCTATGAACAGGATCGTGTCCTTGTCTGCTGAAAGCTGGGAGCACAGCATAAAGGCACAGAATCCTCCCTGCATAGAGCCCACGGTCGGGATGCAGCCCAACGGTGCCACATCGATGTCCAGAAAGGCTTTCAGGAATCTTGAAGCCTCTTTCTTGAGCGGCTCAGCTCCAAGCATATCAGGATACTGTGAAGCTATTCCGGAGCGGAGGGCAGCGCATTCCGCCTCGACACCTACTGCCGAAGGCGGGAGGCCGGGTATGCCCATTTCCAGATGAAGAAATTCGGTAGAGGTCGCCTTTTCAAGTCTGCGTCCTATAGCACCTGACTGACGTATCGTCGCGTCAGCGATGTCATTTATGCCCATTTCCGCAAGAACGGAAGCCAGGGCTGATGAAGAAACCGGTAGTATATTCATAAAAAAAGACCCGGCTGATATGCAGCCGAGTCAAATATATGAAATTTTAATCAAATTACTTCTTTTCTGTAAGGCTTATTGCGAATCCACCACCTGCGGCCATTTCGATAGGAAGGACTGAGTCTGATGTCACCTCCACCTCGTAGATCTTGTAGGCCTGAGGGTTGTTCTTGTAGTGGGCACCGGCCGCGATGTCATCGGCATATACCTTTGCCACATACTTCTTTCCTGCCTCAAGGAAGCTGAACGGTACGTCGAGGGTACGCTGGTGATCATCTGTCACACCACCCACGAACCACTGGCCGCTCTTCTTGCCCTGACGTGCGATGGCGAGGTACTCACCCGGCTCAGCAAGGAGGTACTTAGACTGGATCCAGTCGATGTCCACGTCCTTGATGAACTGGAATGCATCCATAAACTGAGCGTAGTGCTCAGGAAGGTCTGCAGCCATCTGGAGAGGTGAATAGAGGGTGATGTAGAGAGCAAGCTGGTTAGCTATGGTTGCATTTACCCAAGACTGGTTTCTTCCTTCAGTCACAGAAGCGAGGTCCATAACGAAGATACCAGGAGTGTAGTCCATAGGGCCACCATTCAGACGTGTGAAAGGAAGAATGGTCACGTGGTGAGGCATTGTACCGCCGAAGGCCTGGTACTCTGTACCGCGGGCAGACTCGTTGCCGATGAGGTTAGGGTAAGTGCGGCAGATACCTGTAGGACGCACAGCCTCGTGAGCATTGATCATCACCTTGTGGTCAGCAGCCTTCTTCAGCACATACATATAGTGGTTGATGAGGGACTGGCTGTAGTGGTGCTCGCCTATAGGAAGGATGTCTCCCACATAGCCACCCTTGATAGAGTTGTAGCCGTACTTGTCCATAAGGTCAAGAGCCTGGTCAAGGTGACGCTCGTAGTTGCGTACTGATGACGAAGTCTCGTGGTGCATCATAAGCTTCACACCCTTTGAGTGAGCGTACTTGTTCAGAGCCTCGATGTCAAAGTCAGGGTAAGGAGTCACAAAGTCAAAGACATAGTCCTTGTTGCAGTTTGCCCAGTCTTCCCAGCCTTCGTTCCAGCCTTCCACAAGCACCTGGTCGAAGCCGTGCTCAGCTGCGAAGTCGATGTAACGGCGGACCTTCTCGTTGTTTGCAGAGTGGCGGCCGTTAGGGGTTGCATTCTTGTAATCAGTCTTGCCGAGCTGAACTGAAGCGAAGTCATCAGTGTAGTTCCAAGAACCCTTTCCAGAGATCATTTCCCACCATACGCCGATGTACTTCACAGGCTTGATCCAGTCTGTCGACTCAAGGGCGCAAGGGTCGTTGAGGTTGAGGATAAGGCGTGAAGCAAGCTGTGCTGTAGCGCTTGGAGCCACCTGCACTGTTCTCCAAGGAGTGTTGCAAGGTGTCTGCATACGGCCTTTCCATCCCTGGGCATCAGGAGTGAGGTGTGAAACGAAAGTGAATGTCTTAGGGTCGAGGTCGAGATGCATACAAGGGTAGTCGATAAGGGCAGCCTCGTGGATGTTGATGTAAAGGCCGCTGTCTGTACGCATCTGGAGTGATGTCTGCACACCGTTAGAAGAGAACGGAGTCTGTGAGTCGTTAGGATTGATGGCAGCCTCCATCTTTGCGCTGATCTCGCTCAGACGTGACTCTACGAAGTTGTACTCCTGAGTGTCATAGTCACCAGGCACCCACCAGGCTGTGTGATCACCTGCAAGAGCGAACTGAGTGAGCTCTTCCTTGATCACGAAGTAGCTGAGGTTCTTCTGGTAAGGGAATTCATAGCGGAAGCCAAGACCGTCGTCATAGAGACGGAAGCGGACAGACATCTTCTTCTCAGATGAAGTCTGGACGAGGTTTACAAGGAGTTCGTTGTAGTGGTTGCGGATCTCTTTCTCCTCACCCCATACAGGCTCCCAAGTCTCATCGAATGTCGCTGTCTCTACACTTTCCACCTTGAAACCGTCGTAGAAAGAGTAGCAAGGCTGACGGTCTTCCTTTGAGATTGTGCCGTCCTGGTTGAAGACGATCTGCTGTGCCTTGAGGACACCACGGAACTCAAAACCGAGGTTTGAAGGAAGGATGACCTGCTGGTCACCGTAGTTGAGGGCGTACTGAGGAGTTCCTTCCGCTGTGAGGTGGAAGGTCATCTCCATATTTCCTGAAGGGGACTTGAGTGTCTGCACATCAGTCACCGCAGCAGGCTTCTCTGCGCAGCCTGCAATGATTGCAAGGGCTGAAAGGGCTGTAAGTATTTTCTTCATATTGTATTATTGATTATTTCTTATATTCGATCACGAGGGCTGTCTTTGGAGCCACCACTGTCGCGTCCGACACTTCGAACGGCTCGCCGGTGAGTACGTCGACGCCACCCTTAAGACCTTCGGTGATCTCCGAGTAATATGACCACGGAACGTTCTTGTCCTCAAGGGTGTTGTTGATATATACGAACACCGCGCTGTCGTCGTTGTAACGGAAATATGCGTACGTGTTGTCGCGGGTCATAAAATGCATTGTCTTGCCGTTGTGGATGACATCAGCTGTCTTTCTCCACTGGAAGAGGCGGCTCACATAGTCGAACAAGTCAGCAGCCTGTCCTTTCTCAACCTTGAGTCCGTCTGTGTTGTGTGTCTGCGCCTTACGGCCTTCCTCAGTGAAGAGGTCGATCTGATCGCCCTCCCATCCACCTGGGAAATCAACGCGCAGGCCCGGATGGTCGCCCACATTGTCCGGTCTGTTGGAAACGAACATAAGCTCATCACCTGCAAAGATCTGAGGAATGCCTCGCATAGTCGCCATCATAGTCATAGCGAGCTTAAGTGCACGAGGGTCCTTGCGCACCATATCACCGATACGCGCAGTGTCGTGGTTGCCAGGGAAGATGAGCATCTTCGAGAGGTCGTGATAGACGAAATCGTGTGAAAGGATGTCATATACCTTTGTCATTCCGAGTCCCCAACCTCCGTTGTCCTCTGCGAGGGCCTCACGCATAGCGTCGTGAAGCGGGAAGTCCATAATCGAAGGAAGGTGCGAGTCGAAACCGTCCTTGTTGGCGTTGCCACCCTGCCAGTACGCAAGCTGAGGGATGGACGAAGTCCAGCACTCACCTACTATATTGAAGTTCGGGTACTCCTCCATAATGGCCTTGCACCACTGTGCAGCCGGAACCTTCTCGTTGTATGGATATGTGTCCACGCGGAAGCCGTTGAGGCCTGAATACTCGATCCACCATATTCCCCACTGTATGAAGTACTTAAGGACATATGGATTGTCCAGGTTCATATCCACCATTGTAGGCACGAACCAGCCGCTCTCCTGGATGTAGAGGTCCTTTGCGGAAGCGTTAGGGTCCATATTGGTGGAGAATGCCACATTTGTGCCTGTGTAGGTGTCGAACTGATGGATCCAGTCCTGGAAAGGGAGGTCCTTCATCCACCAATGAACATAGCTGCAGTGGTTTGGAACGATGTCCATAATGATACCGAGGCCTTTCTCTCTTGCCTTCTCCACAAGGGTCTTGTACAGTTCGTTGGAACCGAAGCGTGAGTCGATGTGGTAGTAGTCAGAGGCAGCGTAGCCGTGATATGAACCTCTCGGATCGTTATCCTCGAGGAACGGAGTAGTCCAGATGTATGTCGCACCAAGCTCGCTTATGTAGTCAAGGTGGTCGATGACGCCCTGGATGTCACCTCCGTGACGTCCGTTGCCGTTTGAACGGTCTGCATCCTCTGTAGTATCGTCTGTAGAGTCGTTTGACGCATCACCATTTGCAAAGCGGTCCGGCATAATCAGATAGACCATATCAGCTGTAGTGAAGCTCTTGCGCTCTGCAGAGCCTTCTGCACGTGAGGCAATCTCGTAAGGATATTTGAAAGATTCGCCATCTTTTGAGAAGACGATGTAGTAGGTTCCAGGCTGTGCATTTGGAGCAACAGCTACATCTACGAAAAGATAGTTCGGACTTTCTGCCTTGTTGATCTTCTCCACAGAAACGCCCTTGCCTCCTTCTATCTTGACATCATATTCTGATATGCCCTTGCCATAGACCATCAGCTGAAGGTCTGTCTTCATTCCTGTCCACCAGGAAAGTGGCTCTACGCGGGTAACCTGCTCTGCTGTTGCATCTGCAACTGTCTCAGGGTTGAAAGCCGGGCCCGAGCAGGCTGCAAGGGCGACGGCTGTAAGTGCTATGATGATTTTCTTCATAAATCTGATCGATAAGATTCCTCGACAAGCTCGGAATGACAGAGTGCTACTCTGCTGTGATTTCGTATGACCAAGGTGCCTTGAGCTCTGCCTTCACTGTCACCTTGTTGCCAGGAAGAGTGCGAGTGAACACGAGTGTGCTGTCATCTGTAGAAACGACTTCGAACACGCCGCCTTTGTCACCTGCTGCAAGAGCCGGATTGTCGTGACGGATGTCGATGAGCCATTTGTAGAAATCGAAGTACTCGTTCTTCTCCCAAGCCGGAACTGGGTCCTTCTCAAAGAACTCGAATCTCTTGTTCCAACCCATTTCCTGACCTGTGTAGATGAGTGGCTGACCGTTAGGAAGGGTGAATGTGAGGACTGCCATAAGCTTTGCAGCATCACCCATTCTCTCGAACTCAGTACCTGCCCAAGAGTTCTCGTCGTGGTTTGAGGTGAACATAAGGCGGAACGCGTCTGCCGGATGTCTTTCCGCATCCTTCTGGATGTACTCGAGAAGCTCAGGGATGTTCTTCTCACCGCGTGCGATGGCGTTCAGCATATGGTGAAGTTCCCACGCATATGATGAATTGAAGCCTGAAAGCGAGTGAAGCTTAGGCTCCTCACCTTCTGCAAGCATATACATTCCAGGGTAATCTGCACGAAGGGCTGAGATTGTCTCCTGCCAGAACTCGAGAGGAATCTCGCAGGCCATATCGCAACGGAATCCGTCAACACCCTTCTCCATCCAGAAGCGCATCTGGTCAGCCATCGCGTCCCATACTTCCCTCTTGTCATAGTTGAGCTCAGCGATGTCGTACCAGTCGTAATTCACCACTGTGTTGCCGTTCTCATCACGCATATACCAGTCTGCAGGGCACTCGTTGATCCACTTTGCATCCGGTGAAGTGTGGTTTGCGACACAGTCAAGAATCACACGGAAACCGAGCTTGTGAGCCTCTGCAAGGAAGTTCTCAAAGTCCTCCATTGTTCCGAATTCGGGGTTGATTGCCTTATAGTCAGCGATTGCATAGTATGAACCTAGGGTTCCCTTACGCTCCTTTACTCCGATAGGATGGATAGGCATAAGCCAGAGGATGTCAATTCCGAGCTCCTTCAGGCGGGGCAGCTCCTGCTGAGCTGCAGCGAAGGTTCCTTCCGGTGTGTACTGGCGCACATTCATCTCGTACACCACTGAGTTTTCAAGCGGCTGCTGCTTTGGTGCCTGTGTGCAGGCGAGGGCCATAAGTGCAGCGCAGATTGCGATTAGTATCTTCTTCATATCTTTTGGTTGTTGTTATTTACATTTCTGCAAGGATGGTTGCTGATGTTGCTCCGGCCTTGATGACACTGCCGGTGTAGGCGCTCAAGCCATCTGCATCTGCCTGACCGTTCTGGGCAAGGACCACATACTGTCCTTCAGGAATATTTACCGAAACTGACTTCTTCGATCCGTTGAGAAGGACTGTAAGAGACTTGGCCGAGTCGATTCCTTCAAGGCCGCTGATACGGAATGCCACTGCGCAAGGATCATCAACTTCGATGAACCGAAGCTTCTCACGTACAAGCTCTGCGTCGCCGAGGCAGAAGCCCGGATGAGCGTGACGGATGGCAGCAAGGGCAGCGTAATACTTTACAAGGTCATTGTACTTAGTCTTGTATGTCCAGTCGATGGCGTTGATCGAGTCAGGCTGGTTGTAGCTGTTCTTCACGCCCTGCTTGTGACGGTAGAGTTCCTCACCATTGAAGATGAAAGGAATGCCCTGGGAAGTGTAGACTGCTGTCTGAGCGAGCTTTACCATTGCAAGGCGCTCCTTCTCAGTAGCATCCGTAGCCTCCTCAAGACGGTCACGCAGACAGTGGTCGTCGTGGCAGCTCACATAGCTCACGTGCTGGAGAGGGTTGCTTGTCCAACGCTCCACAGTCACCTGAGGGTGCTCTATACCACCGGCGATACCGAACTCGACGTTTGCCTTGTTGCCTGCAACACCGTCCATAAAGCCGGCGTTCTCGCAGCCGAGCGGACCGCGCACAGCATCACGGATGTTGTCGCTGAATGCACCGACCTTATCGAGCATATATGTATTTGCCTTAAGGGCAATCTCTTCTGCAGGATATGCAGGAGCTGAAGCTGCCCATCCCTCACCGTAGATCACCACATCAGGGTCGATGGCGTGGAGACGCTCGCTGATGAGGTTCATAGTCTCTATATCGTGGATGGCCATAAGGTCGAAACGGAAACCGTCGATATGGTACTCCTTCATCCACCACTCGAGGGACTCGACCATATATTTACGGAACATTTCCTGCTCTGAGGCTGTCTCGTTGCCGCAGCCCGAGCCGTCAAAGAAACTTCCGTCCTCGCGCATACGGTAGAAATATCCCGGCATTGTGCGCTCGAAGCCTGTGTTGGAAGCATTTGTCGTATGGTTGTAGACCACGTCGAGGATCACGCGGAAGCCGGCCTTGTGAAGAGCCTGGACCATCTGCTTGAACTCCTTGATGCGGGTAACAGGATTGTACGGATCAGTCGAGAAGGAACCCTCTACAGCATTGTAGTTGAGAGGCTCGTAACCCCAGTTGTACTGGTTGTCCTCAAGACGGGTCTCATCGATTGTAGCGAAGTCAGTCGAAGGAAGGAGCTGCACATACGTAACACCTATCTCCTTAAGGTGGTCGATACCGGTTGCAAGACCGTCAGGATTCTTTGTACCCTCCTCTGTAAGAGCAAGATACTTACCCTTGTTGCTTACTCCGGAAGTCTGATGAACAGAGAAATCCCTGTGCTGAAGCTCATAGACGATGATGTCGGACGGCTTGATCTGAGGGCTCTTGTCCTCCGCCCATCCTTCAGGATTTGTCTCGGCCCAGTCGATTACAGCACCGCGCATTCCGTTCACTCCCACTGCCTTTGCTGCGATACCCTCAGTTTCCTCAAGCCACTTGCCGTCCTTCTGTACCTGGAATGTGTAGAATGAGCCCTTCACATCTTCCTTTACGACCGCCTTCCAGAGGCCGTCCTTGGACAGCTTCATATTCACGATCTTGAATGCTGCTTCATCGGAAGCGGAATGGTAGAGTCTCAGCTGAGCCGCCTCAGCGTCAGGAGCCCACACTGCAAATTCTGTCTTGTCGCCCAGGTAGACACACTCCTCAAGCGGAGCCTCAGGTACGACGATGGCACCATCAGATGCACAAGAGGCCATAGCAGCCACTGCAAGAGTACTCATCAGAAAATTCTTAAATAATATCTTCATAACAATGTTTAATAATTAGCTCGTAGGATCTGCAAAATTGCAAATCCTACGAATATAATCATTTTTTCTTATATATTATAATATATAAGACGAATTGCTTGAAGTTTCCGACAAACTGCCTGATTTTACTGACAATCAGTAGCCCGGATTCTGGATAAGGTCGGTATTCACGGCCAGTTCGGTCGGTGGAAGAGGGAAGATGGTCTTATAATCCGGGAAGGACTGACCGGCATAAGAATCGCCTCCTTTATATGGCCATATATATGCGTCCGAAGCATACAGGCCATAGCGGATCAGGTCGGTACGGCGGTGAGCCTCCCACATCAGTTCGCGGGCACGTTCTGCCACCAGGTAGTCCTGCGTCACCTGCGGTGGAGCAGGAATGCCGGCGCGGGCGGAGAGCTCAGCGAGCTTCGGCAGAGCGGCCGCGGGCTGACCTGTATTCATACACGCTTCCGCGTAGATGAGGTATATCTCTGCAAGGCGGATCATCGGGAAATCAACGTTGGAAAAGTTCAGCGTCGCCGAAGTCGCGAGGTAAGCCCCATCAGTCGTGTCGTGAGGTATGTTATTGAATTTCAACGAAGACCAGCCGTTCATAAATGAGTACAGGGCGCCGTCCATAGACTCCGAGCGTCCCTTGATGTAGAAGAGCTCTCCCCTCTTGTCAGTCACATTGTAAGTGCCCGTCTCATAGTCCTGTCCGCTGACCGAGAAATAGCGGGAGACAAATTCGTACGGCACTCGCAGGCCGGCCCAGCCATTGGTCTGTCCGTTGGGACGGGACTGGTCGGTGATGTCGGTGGAAGCGAGGGAGGCACTGAGGATATATGTAGTGCCGCCATACGACTCCGTATTGTTCGCGTCATAGTCGATGGCCCAGAGCATTTCGGCGCAGGCCTGCGGATTCTGACCGTTGTCGCCTCGGAAAAGAGAGGCATAGTCAGGGCATAAAGAGTAGCCCATCGTGAATATATCCTCACACACGGCCTTGGCCTCGGCCCACATCGGGACACCTGTATATACATTGGAATTCAGGTATATACGGGCAAGGAGGCCGGCGGCTGCGCCTTTGTCGGCCCTTGGATAAGCCGTACGAGCCGGGAGCATAGGGCTCTTTTCTGACCTGAGGTACTCAAGCTCGCTTACGCAGAAGTTGAATATATCCGCACGCGACGCCTGCTTCGGGAAATATGCTCCGCCGAAAGGAGAATCCTCCGTCGTGAAAGGCACGCTGCCGAAGCAGTCCAGGGCCATCCAGTACAGGTAGGCCCTGATGAAGCGGGCCTCAGCGCGGAAGGTCTCTATCTTTGAGGCCAGTTCAGCCGAGACTCCCCTGTCGGCAAGCCTGTCGGGCTCTGTCTGACGAAGGTATTCATTGACATAGGCTATGCCCTGGAGTGTCCTGACATAGACTGCGTAGATGGCGTCGTTCTGCACTTCGCTCCAGGTGTTGGTGTTCAGGGCACGTACCCAGGCATCATTCTCCCAGGAGCACTTTGCCTCGTCTGTAGTGGTTTCCTGGACTGACCAGAAGGCTCTTATGATCTCGGATGCACCTCCGTCCATCTGCTGGAGGTCAGTCAGGTCGTTGGACACGAACTGGAAGTAGAGTCTTCCAAGACCGGACAGATAGGCATTCTCATCCGCGCCGTACACGTACTCCGAGATAGGCTCTGTCCTGTTGAGAGGAAGGGTGTCCAGATCGCCGACACAGGAGGCGAGGGTTGCGGCGGCTGCCGCTATATATATAAATCTTTTCATATCATTTTACTTTTTACAGATTCACAGTCAGGCGGAGGGACCAGGTTCGCGGACGTGGCCAGATGGTGTTGTCGATACCTGTTTCGGAGATCACTTCGGGGTCCATTCCGCTGTAGCCTGTGAGGATGAATACGTTCTGTACTCCCAGGGCCAGGCGGATGTCGGTTCCCAAGCGGCCGACATCACGGAAGGAGTAGCCGATGTTGATGTCGTCAAGCCTGAAGAAGGATGTATTTTCCAGGAAATAGTCTGAGTACCACTGCCTTGCGCTGTTCGGAGCAGTAAAGCCTGTCTTCTTCACAAGCTTCGCCTGGTTTGGCAGAGCTCCGGAATTAAGGTCCAGGCTGGCAGTGGAGTTAGCCGAAGCAAAGTCATTGAAGACCCAGGTACCTGCAGCTCCGTGACCGTTGATTCCGAAGTCCCAGTCCTTGTAGGTCAGCTTCATATTCAGACCGTAGAAGAATTTCGGTGACACGCTCCTTCCTGTCATATACCTGTCAGCTTCGCTTATTTCGCCGTCCCCGTTGCGGTCCACGAATTCATTCTGGAGAGGATTGCCGGATGAGTCATATTTCTGCTGATAAAGGTAGTAGGTATATGGGGCATAGCCCACCATCTGGCGGCAGAGGTAGCCTCCTGTGCCCTTCGAGATGTTGCCCGCCTCAATGTAGTAGTTATTGTCTTCAGTCGGATTGAGCTTGGTGAACTCAGTGCTCTGGAAGGTTCCGTTGAAGCCTATCTGAAGACTGAAGTCTGGCTTCTGCACCGGCACTCCGCTTATGGCGATTTCAACGCCGGAGTTGATGATAGAACCTATGTTTGTCATAAGCTTGTTGCCGAAGCCCGAGCCCATAGGGACCTGCACCGAGTTCAGAAGATCCTTTGTTTCAGCCATATACACATCCACGCTTCCACTGAGTCTTTCATTGAAGAAGCCATAGTCCACTCCGACGTTATATGTCAGCGTCGTCTCCCACTTTATGGTCGGGTCGTAGGCCTGAGGCGTCATCGGATGGACGAAGCTGCCGCCTCCCATATTGTACATATATGAAGGATTGTTGGATATATTGTATCGTGCCAGGTGGACATAGTCACCTATGCCGTCCTGCTGGCCGGTCAGGCCGGCCGAGAGTCTGAGCTTCAAGGTGGAAACTGACTTTATATCCTTCATAAACGGCTCCTGGGCTATGTTCCAGGCGAAGGCTCCGGACGGGAAGAAGCCCCATCTGTGCTGCTTGGCAAACTTGCTGGATCCGTCGCCGCGAGCCGTGAATGTGAACACATATCTCGAATCTATCGAGTAGTTTGCACGGCCGTAGAATGAGACGAGGTAGTTCTCGTTACGATAGATCAGGTATCTGGAGTCGACTGTCTCTCCCGGGCCAAGATGCACCTTGTCAGTGACATTGTAGTAGGTGATGTTTCTGTTCGCCCAGAAGTTGTTCTGCCACGAATAGCCTGCGATGAGGTCAAGTTTGTGTATGCCCCAGGTCTGGTTGTAGCCGGCATAGGCCTCGAAGAGCTGGCTGCGGCTGAGGTTATATCCCTTGACATATGTTCCTATGCCTATATTGTCCGTGTCGGCATAGGCCTGGAAGGATCCGGGACGCTCGCCATTGTGAGAGTCGGTCCTTGTGACATCGAGACCTGCGCTGACGTTGAAGCTGAGGGCTTCGAGGCCGTGTACCTTATAGTTCAGGGCCGCTCTGCCGATGAATCTTTCGGAAGTCGCGTGACTTATGTTGTCATATATCATCGAAAGAGGGCTCGGACCCGCAAGGGTGTTGGGCGTGAACTCCTTTCCCCTGCCGTTGCCATAGTTCCAGTAGCCGTTGGTGGTCGTGTAGTCTATGGTTCCGTCGGCATTTCTCCAGTAAGGATCCTGAGTCGGATTATAGAATGCGGCCTTGCCTACAGTACCTCCGTCAGAATAGTCTGAGTAGGAGACGACTCCCTTGAAGCTGAGGTCGAGGGAGAGATGTTTGTCGAGGAAGTCAGGAGACAGGTTGACATCCATCGTTCCTCTGTCGTATCTTGATTCCTTGAGGGTTCCCTCCTGGCCGTTATAGGAGACCGATGCTCTGTAAGGCATTCTGGTGCGGTAGTTTCCGTACAGGCTCACATTGTGTTCTGTCGCAAAGGCTGTACGGAAGACAAGATCCTGCCAGTCTGTGTCTGACAAGCCCATAAGGTCCGCCACCTTGTCACCTGTCTGGGTTCCGGTCGGATAGACCCTGGAATAGAAATTCCTGAGCTCTGCGGAAGTCATCACAGGCACCCTTGCGGAAGGGGTCTGGACACTTACAGAACCCACATAGCTGACCTGAGGCCTGCTTCCTGTTCCCTTTTTGGTCGTGATGAGGATGACTCCGTTGGAGGCTCTTGAACCGTAGATTGCTGCAGCCGAGGCATCCTTCAGGACAGAGAATGACTCTATGTCATTCGGGTTCAGGAGGTCCAGAGGATTAGACATTGCACCACCAGCTCCTTGAGCTATCGGCACTCCGTCTATCACTATGAGGGGATCATTGGAGGCATTCAGAGATGACGAACCCCTGATCCTTATTCGCGAGCCGGAGCCGGGACCTCCGTCTCCCGGAGTCACCAGCAGTCCTGCCACCTTTCCTTTAAGCATATCCTGCGGGTTCACCACCGCTCCCCTGTTGAAGTCTTCAGCCTTGATTGCCGAAACAGAGCCTGTCATATCATCCTTCTTTACCGTTCCGTAGCCTATGACCACGACTTCGTTCAGGTACTGCGTGTCCTCCTTCAAAGTCACTGTAGAAGGGACTGCAGCCGCCTCAAAGACCTGGGAGATGTAGCCCACACAACTTATTTCCACCAGCGCAGACGGTCCTGTCACGGTCAGCGAAAAGCTTCCGTCCGGACCTGTAGAAGTTCCGTTGGATGTCCCCTGCTCCACTACAGCAGCGCCTATCACCGGCCCTGTCTGATCCACCACTGTTCCCGACACACCATAGCCGCCCTGGGCTGAAAGGACAAAACAGCCCAGAACGGACACCAGCAACGATGTGAATGTTTTTCTAATCCTATCCATAAAGACATATTTATAATTATTCCAAATTACCCATATGCCTCCCACACACAATCCTCAGACCAAAGCCGCCGGCAGCAGCGAATAAAAACGACTCAGGCACCAGGCAAAAATCTTTGCTGTGCTGCACCTAGGTGTCATTTCTCGTCACACCTAGGTGCAGCAATGTGCCCTAGACACGCTTCAGAGCAATACAATTGCACCCGGGTGTCTTTTTCTCTGACACCCGGGTGCAAATTAAAGCAATTGTATGTTGTTTACTGGAAGTCGGTCGCGAGTCTGAACTCACCCTGACTGAGGGTTATCGTGCCGCTGATCACGCCGCCCTCGAAGTAGTCATACCAGGTAGACTCTGCAGGGAATGTGTAAGTTGCCGAGGATTTGCCGAAGTTTCCTACCACTCTGAATGTCTTGCCGTCAACTGTACACTTGATGGTCTTGAGGGTTCCTGATGGAGTCCACTCGAACTTCGCGTCTGAGTCGAAGAAGCGTGGGTTCTCACGACGGAACTCAAGAAGACGGGCATAGGTGTCGTAGAGAGTCTTGCGGGCAGGATCCGCCATATACTCTTCTGTCACAACCGGCTTCTCGCCTGTACGTCCGTTGTGCTCGATGCTGTAGTCGTAACCGATCTCACCGAACTGCCAGATCATCTTAGGACCAGGAACAGTAAGGAAGAAGGCTGCCGAAGCACCTGCACGACGCATTGCCACTGCAAGGGCATCCTCCTGCTCACCAGGAGCGACTGAAGGGTCTTCAGGACGCTTGCCCGGTGTCATCATATAAATGGTCTCATTGGACTCGCAGAAATAAATGTCATAGGTTCCTGCAGCAGGAGCCTTCATATCCTGGCCGTTAGAGGTCAGTCGGTACTCCTTGTCAAGAGGAAGGACATAGCCCTTGCTTGAAGCTCCGTAATTGTTGCCCCAAGCACCTGCAAACCTCAATTTGAATTCATCAGATGCTCCGAATGTAACATTCTTTGCAACATAGAAAGAGCCGTCCTGAGTCATAGCGATGTCTGTTGACCAGTCTGTAATGGTTCCACAGATGCCCCAGGTTCCTTCAGATGAACCAGTCGCGCCATAGCAGAGGCGTTCCTCGTCGTGGCTTTCCATATATCCCACATAACCTCCGAAAGGCTTGGTAGAATACATATTGCTGAAGTTGCCGGATCCGCCTGTAACAGCCGAACGGTACTCGTGGTTGACATTTCTCCAGAGCTGCATTCCGTGGTTTGCAAGAACTTCCTCTTCATCCCAGTCAGAAAGGTGCTCGAAGATCACCACAGCATTGTCGTTCACAGACCAGATGTGGTCCGCATATCCCTTAAGGATGTCTACGCGTGACTGATCGTAACGGCCCCAAGCTGTCACGTCAGGATCAGTCTGCTTCTGGGTGAAGCCCTTTGTCAGGTCGAAACGGAAACCGTCCACATCGTACTCTGTAAGGAGATACTCAAGGCTTCTCTTGACGTGCTCCTTCACCATCGCATTTTCGTGGTTCATATCGTGGAATACGTTGTACGGATGAGTCGGGAGCACATTGAAGAACGGGTTGTTCTCTGCTGTAGCACTTCCATTCCACCACATCTTGGCCCACGGATGAGATCCTGTAGCGTGGTTATACACCACGTCAATGATGACAGCAAGTCCTCTTGAATGACATTCGTCAATGAAAGCCTTGTACTCCTCGCGTGTTCCATAGGCCTTGTCAAGAGCAAACCAGTGGTTAGGGTTATATCCCCAGCTGAGGTTGCCGTCAAATTCCTGTACAGGCATAAGCTGCACGGCATTGACACCCAGTTCTGAGATATAGTCAAGCTGCTCCATAGCACCCGCAATGTCCATTGACTTAGTAAAGTCACGGAAAAGCAGCTCATAGATCACAAGGTCATTCCTGTCCTCGATCCTGAAGTCCTTGTGCTGCCAGTCGTAGGCCGGTCTGTTGATCTGGAATGCAGAAACAAGTCCCTTGGCACCTTCCGGAAAGGCAGGGACACCGTCAATGTATTGATCATTCCATTCGTCATATACGATTTCTGTATATGGGTCGCTGACGCGGATGTCAGACGAAGGAGGATTGCCAAGGCGGTACTGGAACCGGTACTCCTTATCAGCATCGAAACCATCCAAAGTAAGCCACCAGCAGCCTGAGCCATTGTCCCTCTTCATTGCGCCTTCTGCTACACGCTCCCAGTTGTTCCAATCTCCTACAATATAACAATAAGCATATCTCTGATTGCTCTTGTCCTTATCATAAAGCACAAATGTGACCGAACCGTCATCGTTGTAGTTGATTCCGTGTCTCACATTCTGCGGAAGTGCCTCGTAAACTATTTCGTGGGCAGTAAACTCCTCATTCTGGAATCTATTATCCATTACCGAGCAGAACTGGTCTGCATCGTGGCTCTTGACCGATCCGTCTGCTGTCCTTACAATGATGGCTATCTGATTGACAGGAGTTTCTCCACTTCCGAAATATTCACGGATTGATGGCTCAAGACGGAGCTCCCAAGAGTTATCTGCAACCTTCTTGAAATGGACCTTCTCGTCCTCAACTCCCCAGTCAGTAGGCACAAAGTTCCATTCTCCTTCCACAACCACTCCAAGGTGAGCATAGAGCTCACCGGAATAGTTATATAGAGGATTGCCTGAAACAGGGTTGAACTTGATTGTACAAGGCTGGTCTGCATCAGGGCACATAGGGTCCACGTCAATTCCTGAAGCCGGATCCGGATAATGTTCACCCTTGTCTACTATCACCTCTGCATCTCCTGGAGCCTGTTTCACAGTGAGAGTCACCGACTGGTCACCGGAAGTGAAGACAAGTGCCGCCTGGCGTTCTTTCGGTGTATTCTCAGTAACGGAAACTTCTATAGCCTCTGAACTTCTGCCATAAACTTTGGATACGGTAAGCCACGAAGCGCTGGCCTCAACTCTAAGGACCCAAAGGTCATCAGCTGTCACCATCACGGTCTGGGTACCGGCTTCTCCTGAAAATTCCAGAGTCTCCGGACTTACTGAGAACTGAAGCAAGTCCGCCGGTTTACAGCTTACAGCCAGAAGGGCTGCAAGAGTTGTAAATATATAAATAAGTCGTCTCATAAATTGTTATTAAATTGGAAACCAGCGGTCCGGTCAGGGGCCGCTGGTTTATAGTCTGTGATATTATTACATAACACCACCTGTTGTGTCAATTACAACCTCAGTAAGAGTTGCGTCTGCATCCTGAGCGATGAATGAATCTTCGCCGAATGTGAAGTAGCAGCTTGTCTCTGTAAGGTTAGAGTAAGTGAACTCCTGAGTAATCTCGTCTCCGAACATATCTGTAGAGATGAGAGTAAGCTTACCTGAAGTAGCGTCAACTGCCTCAAACCTGTAACCGATCATATTGAAGATCTGATATGGAGTTCCCTCTGGAGCACCCATAACAGCCGGATCATAAGCTACAACGCACTGGCCAGGAATTGCTACTCCGAAGTCAAGGACACCAGCCATATCACCCATTCCCATTGCAGTCCAGTTGAATGTCCACTGCTTTGCATCAGGAGTAGGGAGCTCTGTTGCCTCTGATGTGAAAACAACCTTCACGTCAGAGTAGTTGCCACCATCCCAAGCGAATGTGATGACTGCAGTGTATGTACCTGCCTGATCTGCGATGAAATTATCTGTTCCTGAAACTGCAAGACCCTCAACTGTTGCACCGCCTACTCCGATCCACTGTCCGTTGATACGAACCTTGAACTCGTCACCGGCAGCTACTGAAAGGCCCTCGAGCTTGAACTCATATGTACCTGCAAAAGTAGTCTCGTCTGTAACATTCTTGCTTACGAAAGCTGCTCTGTCGTTTGTCTCGAATGCAGGATCATCCCAACCGAGAACGCTTCCTGAGAAACCTACAACAAATGACTCTGCAGAAGGGTCTGTGTAAACCTTCTGAGCCTCACCTGCATCTGCAGGAGTCTTGCCAGGAGTCATAACATAGAAGCAAGAGAGGTCATTTGCAAGATATACATCGAAGTTACCGCCTTCAGCAATTGATGAGTTCTGCTTTCCGCCTGTACCGTCGATAAGGTCGAGTCTTGCGTCGATTGAGATCTGGCCCTCATAAGTGAGCTCTACACCCCAAGCTTCACCCTTTCTGAACTTGAACTGGTCACCGGCTGCGAACGCAACATTCTTTGCCACACTGTAATCACCCTCAACATAGAGCACTACATTGTTACCCCAGTTGTTGCAAGCTGCAAGAGAACCGATAAGTCCCCACTCTGCAGCTACCGGAGCAGCTCCGCCACCTGGGTATGAACCGTCGTTGATGAACCAAGCCTTAGCGTTAGCCTCGTCAAGATATACATCATATGTACCTGCTGCAACCACGATGTTTCCACCATCCTGAGCAAGAGCGATCTCAGCATTAGCCTCGAAAGCAGCACCCTCTGCATAACCAAAGTTTACAGTCCAGTCAGCGTCCTTACGGAACTTGAGCTCACCCTCGAGTGCAGCACCCTTGACTACGTAATAGTTACCCTCAGCAGTCATTGCAAGATCACCACCCCAGCCATTGAATGCACCGATGATGCCCCAGCCTTTCACTGGTTCTGGTTCTGGAGCAGGCTCTTCTGTCGAGCCTGTAGACTCCTCCTGGCCATACATCTTGGTGTCGAATGTACAAGTGATTGCACCGAGGTTGTTCATATCGAAGTAAACACGATACTGACCTGGCTCAACAGGAATGTTGTCTCCACCATTTGTCATAGCCTTGATGTCACCACCGAAGTTTACACCCCAGTCAGCATCCATACGGAACTTCATCTCAGTAGCAGCAGGAACGTCGATGTCAGCGTAGAATCTCTGCTTGTTCACAGAGTACTCCATTACGATGTCATTGTCCCAGTCACCGTTAAGACCGATGATACCTACCTGGTCGAAGCTGAAGTTCTTTGTAAGGGTAAGTGCTGATTTGCTGAGTGTGAAGTGATAGTATCTCTTAGCAGTAAAGTTCTTGATGTCTGAACCGCCTGAAGTGACTACAGGGATTGAAGCAGGATCCTCATCAGCTGTACCTGTTCCACCGAACTCTGCATTCCAGTTTCCTTCCGGAGTGAGCTTGAATCCACCTGTCTTCTCATCACCTGCACCAAAGTCTACAATACCCATAAACTTGTCATCATCCTCGTCGAAGTTCCACAAGAAGAGTGACTTGTCGTGAGCCCATCCGCAATAGTTACCGATAACCCAAACCTTAGGATAGACCTTCTCAGCAGCTGTAGGGGTAACCTTTGCAGTTACAGGAGCAGCAGCATATGAAGCACCTGCATTGAGTCTTGCGCTAAGGGTGAAAACAACCTCTCCAGCCTCACCTGAAGGAATGTTCAGATCGTTGAATGCCTTATTGTTGATGTTGTCATAAGACACATTCATAGAATTGCCGGAAACTCCGGTAAAGAGGTTAACACTCTTACCGTCCTTTGACATATCAAGAGAGTAGTACACCTGAGACTTTACTCCGAAATCGGCAGCATCCCAAGAGAAGGTAACATTCTCAGACTTGTTGTCTACAGTGACAACGATGTCCTCGACTGCGTGAAGAACAGGAGCAACGACGTTCTCTGGGTTGAAAACCACCATCTCCTCCTGCTGGCAGGCAGCTGTCATACCGACAGCGGCAGCCAAGAGAGTCAAATATTTTGTAATCTTCATTATCTTATATGTTTAATAGATCCGACACATTATGCACCGTAACCAGGATTCTGCTCAAGGTTAGGGTTTGCGTATCTGTCACTGTCTGGAATCGGGAAGAGCGCCATATGTGCAGGGCAACCCTGACCATCCTTCACGCCAGCCTTCCACTGCCATACGAATGAATCTGAAGTGAACTTGCCGAAACGCACGAGGTCTGAACGACGCCAGCCCTCGAGGTAAAGCTCACGGCCACGCTCCTGGAGGAGGTTTTCCTCAGTAAGCTCGATTGCAGGCATACCTGCACGTGCACGTACCTGGTCGAAAGCAGCCTTACCACCGCAGTTTACACCACGAAGCTCGCACTCAGCAAGCATAAGAAGAGCGTCAGCATAACGGAACACAGGGAAGTCTACGTCAACGAATCCCTTATCTGAACCTGGCTCACCATTGCTCTGGATGTTCTTGAACTTCTGGAAGCCCATACCATTGCTGAATGTAGAGATGTCATCGATAGAGAGGGTATGTCCTTCCTCCCAGAAGAGCTCGCGCTGGTCAGCAGCGTCGAACATCTGATAGAACTCAGGAGTTGTGCGGATACCACCCCAACCTGATGAGATACCTACTGCAGAAGGGTCCATAGTGTCACCTGTAGCAGCGAAGATAAGGTAGTTTGTAGCACCGTAGCTTGCTGTCTGGGCACCATTCTGCTGGATCACGAAGATAAGCTCGTCAGTACACTTGTCATTGTCAGCAAGGAAGAGCTCCTGGTATGCATTTGTACCTGTTCCGTGAACTGCAGTATGGAGTGAGTACTTGCCGTTAAGGTTACCGAGAACCTCAGCGCACTCAGCGTACATTGCCTTTCCTACATACACCTCAGCATTGAGATAAAGTTTTGCAAGAATCATTGCTACGAGGCCCTTGTTTGCACGACCGTACTCACCCTGACCATAGTCATAAAGGTCTGAACCTGCAAGAAGCTCCTTACACTCGTTCTCTACATATGCGAAGAGTTCCTCACGGCTTCTGTACTCAGGAGCAGTTGAACCAACTGAGTTGTTCTCATCTGCAAATGGGAAACCACCGTAGTTATCGATGGCATCAAGCCAGCAGTATGCACGGAGAGCACGAGCCTCGGCAATCCACTGAGCCTTCTTAGGAAGGTCGATTGTAGCCTTGCCTGCCTGACGGATGAACTCGTTCATCGCAGAGATCTGGTAAGCGATACGATAGTAGAACGCAGCAATGAACACGTCTGAAGTAGTCCAGTTAAGGAAATGGAGTTCCTGGAGTGTCTGGTCATTCCAACCGCATACAGCCTCGTCTGTAGTAAGGCCGTTGAGGTGGTAACGTCCACGGAAGTACTGGCTGAAACCACCGTCAACACCTGAAATGTTGTTCGCGCCGTTAGGACCATATGATCCTGATACCGCAAAACCGGTGTAGCACTGAGCGAGAAGAGCAAAATAGTCGTTCTCAGTCTGGAGGGCCTTATCTGCTGTGTTCAATGCTGGATCGAGCGGAGTTACATTGAGGTCACCCACGCAAGAAGACATACCGATAGCAAGAACAAGGGCTCCAAGAATATATTTCATTTTTTTCATATTGTCTTATCCCTATATTAGAAGTTAAACTTGACACCAAGGATATAAGTTCTTGGGCGTGGGTAAAGGTTGTTGTCGATACCGCTGAACACCTCAGGGTCGAGTCCTTCGTAACCTGTGATAGTTGCGATGTTCTGAACAGTTGCATAGATGTTCATTCCGAATGCACGGTCATTCTGGCCCTTGAAGAGGCTTGGGAATGTGTAACCGAGGGTTACATTGTCAAACTTGAAGAATGAAGCGTCCTTGATGTAGTAGTCAGAAAGGTAGCAAGCCTGGTTGAAGTTAGACCAGAGAGCTGACTCAAGACGGTTGCTTGTGAAGCTGTTTGTCCAGAGGTCTGCAAGCATCTCGCCGTCAGAAGCTACGTTGTTGTAAACCCAGTTTCCGATGCTGCCGTGGCCGGAAGCTGCGAGAGTCCAGTTCTTGTAAGTGAGTGTTGTGTTAAGACCGAATGTCACATCTGCAGCCGGCTTGTGGAAGAAGTACTTGTCATCTGCATTGATCACACCGTTCTCGTCGCGGTCAACATATACACCCTCCATAGGACGACCTTCCTGATCATATACCTGCTGATATACATAGAATGAAGAAGGAGCGTAGCCCACCTGGTGCATCTGGATGTTATTACCTACACCACCTGAGATACCACCTGTCTCAACTCCTGTCTTGTCGTTTGGAGAAGCAGTAAGTTTAGTGATCACAGTGTTGTTGTAAGCGATGTTACCACCGATATTCCAAGTGAAGTCCTTAGTGTCAATCGCCATAGCGTTCACCTCGAACTCGAATCCCTTGTTTACAAGGCTACCGATGTTTGAGTTGAGGTAGTTTGTAAGGTTACCGAGAGCAGGTACAGGGATGTAGTTGATCATATCGGTTGTCTCACGCCAGTAAGCGTCAACACCTGCAGTGATACGGTCCTCCAGGAAACCGAAGTCAAAACCTACGTTGTAAGTAGTTGTAGTCTCCCACTTGAGGTCAGCGTTGTAACCGAGAGCTGTAACAGGGTTGATGAGCTGTCCGCCGAAGTAGTAGTATGAACCAAGGAGGTTAGTATAATATGTAGCCTGAGTGTCATAGTAGCCACCTACGCCCTGCTGACCAGTCTGACCCCACGAAGCACGTAACTTCATAGTAGTAAGCACGTCGTTATCCTTGAGGAAGTCCTCATTTGCAATGTTCCAACCCAATGCAACTGATGGGAAGAGACCCCACTTGTTGTTTGAGAAACGTGAAGTACCGTCGCGACGGAGAGTAGCTGTGAGCATATAACGGTTGTCATAGCTGTAGTTTACACGTCCGAAGAACGACACGAGGAAGAGCTCACCTGCAGGATTATTCTTTGAAAGTTCTGCACCGTCAGTAAGCTTGAATGAGTAGTCACTAGACTTGTAGTAGAACTGCTGCCAAGAGTAACCGGCCATAGCATCGAAATGATGTCCGCCTGTGAAGTCCTTGTTATATGCAGCATAGAGTTCGAGAGTCTTGTCCATACGCTCGTATGAATACTCGCTGTGGTAACCCGAACCAGACTGAGCTGTACTGTGGAGTGACTGCTCTGAACCTACAGGAGTCTCTGAGAATCCACCTGACTTTGCATAGTCCATACCGAGGTTGAGGTTGATGCGGAGATCCTCGAAACCGTGGATCTTATAGTCGAACTGAGCGTTTCCGATGAAACGTGCAGCGTGGCTCTTATCCTGCTTCTGAGTGATGAGTGCAACAGGGTTCTGAACAGCCATAGTGTTGACGTTACCTGCAGCATCACGGTGAACGAAGTAACCTGCGATTCCACGCTCTGAATCATCGAATACAGGGTGGGTTGGGTTCATTCTGACAGCCTGTCCGATAGCGCCCTGATTTGCAAAGTTATTCTGAGTGAACACACCCTTACCATTGAGCTGAACTGTAAGATGGTTGTCAAGGAAAGATGGAGAAAGGTTTACTGAAACTGTTCCTCTGTTCATCTTGTCTGTCATAAGGACACCTTCCTGAGACATATATCCACCTGATACACGGTAAGGAAGAACAGCTCCACCTACGTTTGTACGACCTGCAACCGAGAGGTTACCCTCGTAAGTATTTGCAAGCTGATAGATCTCCTCCTGCCAGTTTGTGTTTGCGCTACCGAGAGCTGCAAGTGCATCCGGATTTGTCAGGCCAGCGTTTACGCGCTCAGTAATGAGGTTACGGAGCTGATCTGCAGAAAGCACGTCTACATACTCGCTCACGTGGCTGAGTGATGTAGAGAAGTCAGCGTTGATCTGTGGAATACCTGTCTGAGTCTTTGCACCCTTCTTAGTAGTGATCACGATGACACCGTTAGACGCGCGTGAACCGTAGATTGCAGTTGCAGAAGCATCCTTGAGTACTGAGAAAGACTCGATATCGTTAGGGTTGATTGATGACAATGGGTCTGCCATACCGCTTACACCGTCGTTGCTTACTGGAAGACCGTCGATAATGATGAGAGGGTCGTTGGTAGCGTTGAGTGATGAACCACCACGGATACGGATAGTTGCACCAGCACCAGGAGCACCTGAACCAGGAGTTACGACAACACCGGCAGATTTACCCTTGAGCAGGTCTGCAGGTGAAGTGATCATACCCTTGTTGATCTCATCTGCCTTAACGGTACCTACAGATCCGGTCATATCACCTTTCTTCACTGTACCGTAACCGATGACAACAACATCATCAAGGAAAAGGGCATCCTCAGAAAGAGTCACAGTCGCCGGCACCTGAGATGCCACGAATGACTGAGAAGCGTAACCGATGCAGCTGATTTCCACAACAGCATCTGCACTTGAAACGTAAAGGACATAGTCGCCGTCGAGACCGGTCGAAGCACCGTTTGCGGTGCCCTGCTCGATCACGGTTGCACCGATGATCGGACCGATTGCGTCAACAACTACACCTTTCACCTCGTATCCGCCCTGGGCGAATACAGACACACCCATAATGCAAGAAAGCACAAGGGATGCGCATAGTGTCTTGATTCTATTCATAAAGAATTTTGTTTGGTTAGTAATTGTTTATATAGTTAGACTTGTTTGTCTTGAAAGATCTAAGCCTTCTTTCCGTCCTTTACGAATCTCACTGCGACTGCTCCAAGAACCAGAAGCACACCTGCAACGAGGAACATACTTACCTGAGCGCCACCGACCATTTTAAGTACAAGACCTCCGCAAGCGGCCGCTGCGATCTGAGGGAGACAGATGGTACCGTTGAACAGACCGAGGTATGTTCCGATGTGGCTACCTGAAAGTGAGTTGGTAAGGAGTGTGAACGGCACGGCAAGCATCGCTGCCCAAGCGGCTCCGATAAGGAGGAACGACGCTACGAGAGCATACTGGTCGTGGATGAAGAACACTGAAGCGAAACCTACAGCTCCGATGAGCAGGCTCACTACATAAGCAGTCTTGATAGACTTGAACTTAGGGATTACAAGAGCCCAGAGCATTGAGCCCACAGCCTGAACTGCAAAGAGGACTCCCACCCAGTTACCGGCAGCCTGATAGCCTTCCGAAGCAACGTCAGTTGTACCCCAGACAGTCTCTGCGATAGCTCCGTTTGTATATGTCCACATATAAAGGAACGCTGCCCAGCAGAAGAACTGCACAAGGCCTACTGTCCAGAAAGTTGAAGGAGCCTTCTTCAGGAGTGTAAGCATACCGGGAGCCTTCTCCTCTTTCTGGTTGGCGTCGATGCCGTGGAATTCCGCATATTCCTTCGGCGGCATCTCCTTCACCTTGAATGTAGTGAAGAGAACGCAGAGGATAAGGATGGCTGCGCCGATGTAGAATGCGTACTTAACAGTGTCAGGGACCTGTCCCTCCGGTGCGATGTTGGCGATTCCGAACCAAGCGAACATAATAGGGAAAAGATAACCCACGAGGCTACCTGCGTTGCAGAGGAAGCTCTGGATAGAGTAAGCCTGAGCCTTCTGGTTCTCGCCTACCATATCACCCACAAGCATCTTGAACGGCTGCATAGCCACGTTGATGGATGTGTCAAGGAACATCAGGGAAACAAGGCCGAAGAGCATTGCTCCGCTGACTGCGAGACCGAAGTTACCTGCATTCGGAAGCATACACATCACGAGGATGGCGATCACCGATCCGAGGAAGAGATAAGGGATACGTCTTCCGAGTCTTGTCCAAGTCCTGTCGCTGTACTTTCCTACAAGCGGCTGAACGATAAGTCCCATAAGCGGCGGGAGAATCCAGAAGAAGCTGAGATCGTGCGGATCCGCTCCCAAAGTCGCGAAAATACGACTGATGTTGGCACTCTGAAGTGAATAAGCGATCTGAACTCCGAAGAATCCGAAGCTGATGTTCCACATCTGCCAGAAAGTGAGTTTCGTTTTTTGCATTTTTATAGCTAGTTTGGTTACTAATTCTAACGTAAATATAAGTTTGCGAAAATAATCATAATATATAATAAGGAGTCATTCCGTCCGACGAACGGACGGAAGTTCGCGACGAGCGGCGCATTTTCCGCGACGAACGGAAAGATATCGGAAATGAACGGGCAACAAATATTGTATAATCAGAGCAAAATCACTAACTTCGGTCGATTTTTAAGAATATATGGGTATCATACGCAAGCTTTCCACCACGTGGATCATACATATTTTTGCCATTCTGCACGCAGTCGTGGCACTGAGCTGCCGCCTGGCCGGCATTGAGGATGAGCTTCTCCTTACAATGCTCACGATGACAATGGCTCTGATCGTCTGCACCAAGAGCGGACTGAACGTAGACCTGACCGCAGCCGCCATCATCGTGATGAACATCTTCGGCTATTTCATAGGAAACCTTGGCGCGGACATCCTGCAGACCTTCATATCCCAGCCATATGCAATACACGCCCTGTCGACCCTCGCCACAACAGAAATCCTCGGCTGGAGCATTGTAGCCTTGACATCGCTGTTCAATGTAAAGAAAAAGAACAGCAGCAAGCCTCACGACATATCCTATCTGTCGTGGCTCATACTGGCTATGTGCGGAATCTTTGTGCTCCGTCTCAGCATAGTTGTCCTCTTCTCAGGAGGCAGCATAATCGAGGGAGACGTGTACGAGACCTCAGCGATGGTGTTCTCCAACTCATTCTCCCTGATCACCCTGATCTGCATAAACGTCCTCTATGTACGCTATGCAAGACGTTATGCAAAGAAGTGGAGCAAAGCATCCAGCCTATTGGTATTTCTTGCATTCACCTTCACTGCAGCCTTCCTTGAAAGTATCCTCGCCGGAGCCGGCATTCCGATAAGACTGAGCAATGTCTTCAATGAAGGATTCCCGCTGCTTTACGCCACATCCCTTCTCGCACAGATTGCCGCCTACTGCGTCGTATACATAATAAACTATGCCTTCTCGATAAGGAGCCAGATGAAGGAGGAACGCGAAAAGGCAAATATGGCCCAGTACAGATATGTAAAGCTGAAGCATCAGGTGAACCCTCACTTCCTCTTCAACTCCCTCAACATCCTCGACTGCCTGATATGCGACAACAACACAGAAGCCGCAAGCGCATATACCCACAAACTCGCAGGAATATACAGATATATGCTTAAAAGCGAGGATGAAATGGTGGTGTCGCTGCGCGACGAGCTCGTCTTCGTGGAGTTATATACCGACCTTCTGAAGGAACGCTTCCCGGTGGGATTCCACGTGGAAACTTCTGTTCCGGAAGAACTTATGGCGAGATTTGTGCTTCCCTGCTCGATCCAGCTGCTGATAGAGAATGCCACCAAGCACAATGCAGTGAGCGAAGAAGATCCTCTGGTAATACGCATAGAGGCCGAAGGCGAGAGCATAAGGGTGACCAACAACCGCGTGCCGAAAGTGAGCAAAAGCCCATCTACCGGACTGGGCCAGGCCTACATCAAGCAGATGTACCGCGACCTCTCCGGCAAGGAAGTGAAAATAGAAGAAACAGATAAGATTTATCAGGTAACTTTACCATTGATATAAAACTTGAAAAAGATTATGAATGTCCTTATTGTTGAAGATGAGATAATGGCTCAGAAGAGCCTGACCCGTGTTCTGATGCAGAACTTCCCGGATATGAACATAGTGGGAAGCACGACATCCGTAAAAAGTACAGTATCCTGGCTGAACACGCCCGGCAACCACGCCGACATCATATTTATGGACGTCGAACTGTCAGACGGTGTGTGTTTCGAAATATTCAGACAGACAGAAGTCAAGGCAAAGGTCATTATGACTACAGCCTACGACAGCTACGCCCTCAAGGCATTTGAGGCCGGAAGCATCGACTACCTCCTGAAGCCTGTAGACGTGACATCACTCAAGAGAGCAGTCGCACGATGCAGGATGAGCGGTGGCCAGATCGACGTGGAAGCGCTGCTCAAGGCAGTGGGCAGCAACCAGGAGCCTAAGAAGGAGTACAAGGAACGCTATATCGTCCGTTTCAACGACCGCATCGTGCCGCTGATGACCTCCAACATAGCCTACATCTACTCGGAAGACAAGAACAACTACCTGGTCACCTTCGATGAGCACAAATACATCATAGACTCCTCACTTGACATCATCGGAGAAGAACTCAACCCTGCAAGCTTCTTCCGTGTCTCAAGAGGCTGCATCGTGTCTATGAAAGCCATCTCAAGCATAATCAAACAGCCGGGAGGACGCCTTCGTATCATCGCAACCCCCGCCACGAAATTCGAAATGACGGTAAGCCGCTCGCGAGTGGACGACTTCCTCGTATGGCTCGAGAAATAGCTATATATCAACGCATTACGAAATATGCCTGCTGTCGAGTGACAGCAGGCATATTTCGTAATCGCTTATGATTCAGCGCTTTGGGCGCAGCCGCTAGCAGCGGCCGCTTGCTGCGATCATATCTGTTAGTGTCTCGTTGAACTCCTTTGCGTCAGCGAGCTGTTCCAGTGTAAGGTGCATACGGTAGCGCCAGTAGTGACGTGAGTTTGCAGGCACGTTGATACGCTCGGCGTTAGGGTCTTCGCGACGGAGCTGCGGATCCATAGAGAGCCAGTCCTGAAGCGGAAGGATGGTCAGCATAGCTGGTGACCATACGTGCTGGTCGAGGATCTGACGGCAGATCCAAGGCTCGCAGTAGTAAGGAGCCTCTCCGTGGTTGCCCAGAAGCATCTGCCAGAACTGGTTGGTAACCTCGCGGTCTTCCTCCCACCAGGCACGGATAGGGTTCATATCGTGGGTAGAAGTAGTACAAACTGACAGATAAGGATAGTTGCCAGGATGTGCGAATGTCTCCTCAACAGACTTAGGCATACGCTGGATCTCCAGAGAAAGGATTCTGAGGTCAGACATTACCTGAGGCACTGTAGCAGGGATCATTCCAAGGTCCTCACCGCAGGCAAGCATTCCTGTAGAATCAAGGAGTGCAGGAAGCTTCTGCATTGCCTTCTCCTTCCAGAACTCATTGTTGCGGCGATAGAAGAACTCGTCATATGTACGGTCATAGGCAGCCTTTCTGTAGGCATCGAGAACGTGATATGAGTGAGTCTGCTTTGCACCGATCTTCAGGTGGTAGTGGCCCTCCTGACGAGGATCCTGAAGGAAGAGGTCAAAATCGTTCACATCAAAGCCCATATTCTGGAGTTCGTGTGCAGGATAAGGAAGTGCAGGGCTGAAATAACCGTTCAGACCGCTCTTTGTCCAGAGAGGAATCTCCCAGATACGGAAGAATCCGAGGATATGGTCAATACGGAATGCATCAAAGTACTCTGACATCTTTGCAAGACGCGACTTCCACCAGGCGTAGCCGTCTTCAGCCATCTTCTCCCAGTTGTAAGTAGGGAATCCCCAGTTCTGGCCGTCTGCAGAGAATGCATCAGGTGGTGCACCCGCCTGTGAATCCATATGGAAGAGCTCCGGATAGAGCCACGCATCCACACTTGTACGGCTGATACCGATAGGAAGGTCGCCCTTGAACACAACACCCTTTGAGTGAGCATATGCACACACCTCAGAAAGCTGAAGGTCAAGATGATACTGTACAAAGCACCAGAAGTCGATGTCTGACTTGTACTCCTCACAGAAAGCCGCTACCTTCTTCTTGTTGTACTTGGCATAGCCCTTCCACTGAGTGAAGTCAGGAGTTCCGTTCTGATCGCGGAGCACGCAGAAAGCTGCGTAAGGGAGGAGCCATTGGCTGTTCTTCTCCACGAACTGCTGGTACTCCTTCTTGGCTGAGAGTCTCTTGAAAGTCTTTGCATAGGCCTTCCTGAGGAGCTCGAGCTTCACAGAATTCACTCTCTCATAGTCGATCTGGTCAAGAGCATTGAGTTCAGCCTGAAGGGCCTTGTACTCCTCATCCTCCTTCACGCCCACTGCAGGGAGGTGCAGGAACTGCGGATGAAGAGCAAATGTAGAGTTAGGGTTATATGGGTACGAATCCTCCCAGGTGTGGAGCATTGTAGTGTCGTTGATAGGAAGAAGCTGAAGGATGCTCTGACCTGTCGCAGCAGCCCAGTCAACCATCTTCTTGAGATCGTAGAACTCACCTACTCCAAAGTCGTCAGCGCTGCGGAGAGCGAACACCGGAATCGCTGTACCCGCTCCCTTCCAGTTACGGCCGCTGAAACGTACCTGAAGGTCCGCCTTCACCATAAAGCCGTCTGCCTCAGGAAGTTCAGTAAACCATCTGTTAGAGCTGTCTTCCCAAGCTACAGGAGCAAGAGTCTCCTTGTCAGCCACGAGGATCTTGTACTCGAAAGGTTCAGTCACATTGAGAGCCAAAGTCCATACAGGGAACTTGGAACCGTCGAAAGGAACGATCTTGCTCCAGTTCTTCAGAGCCTTTCCGCTTCCTGCAAGAGCAAGCACTTCATTAGGCTTGAGGGCAGGAGCAGCAACCTGAAGAAGTACGTTCGCACCCTTTGGAGCCTTCTTTGCCTTCTCAGCCTTGCGGCCGAAGATGGCATTGGTAAATGCCGAAGAATAGAAAGGAGAATCGTAAGGACGGTCGATCCATCTGTCTGCGATGGTGAGTTCCTTTGGAGCAACGCCTTCAGGAAGGACGAGAAGATGTTTCTTCCACTCTGTACGTACGGTAACACCGTCACGCACAACCTCATAGGCATACTCAGCCACATTCTCAGGGTTGAAGCGGGCGATCTCGCCCTGCCACAGGCCCTCGGCTACATATGCAAGGGGATAGCGCTTGCCACCAAGACAAAGGACGACTTCCTCGCCCCAGTTTGTCCTGTATTCAATGCTGATATGTAATGTCATAATTTAATATTTAGTTATTAGTTAAACTTTCTTTAAAGTCATCTTCTTCCAGTTAAGCACCGGGAGGACGAAGGAAATCACCGCTGCAGCCACCCAGAACCACGAAACAGGTCCGAAATCATATACATCCACACCTCCCACCTGCCGGGTGAAGCCTTGGATGAGATAGCCGCTGGCAATGTCCTGGATTCCCGCCGCCACATAACTTGATATTCCTACGACACCGAGGGCGGCGCCTGTCGCCTTCCTCGGAACTATATCCACAGCCATCAATCCGGCAACGATGCAGTAAAGCACACCTGTCGCCAGACTGAACAAAGATACATAAAAGATGTTAAGAACAAAGCCGCCACCGACGAACAGGAAGAGAATCAAGGACAAAGTGCCGAGAATTCCCGACAAAACTGCAGGCTTTACCCTGTCGCCCTTGAACACCCTGTCCGAAAGCCAGCCTGCGAGCACGGTGCCGAGCACTCCCGAAATCGCCGAAAAGGCGATCACCTGCGAGGCATCAGCAAGGTCGAAGCCGCGGGCCTTCTGAAGGAAGAGCACTCCCCAACCGGCTATCGCATATCTGGTTATATATATGAATGCACTCGAAATCGCTATCACCCAGATTCCCGGATGCTTGAGAATCATCTTCTGGAGTTCCCTGGTCGGCATCTTGTCCTCCTTGGTCATAGCCTCGCCAGAGAGTTCCTGCACGGAAGGAAGTCCGCAGCTTTCAGGAGTGTCAGAGACGAAAATCAGGATGATGAGGGCTCCGGCAAGTCCGGCAACGGCCGCGACAATGAAGCCGGCCTGCCATCCCAGCCACGCCACAACCAGCGCCAGAAGGTTGTAGGAAATGAATTCACCGATATAAGGACTCGTGCTGAAAAGACTATAGTAAGAGCCTCTTCTGGACTGCGGGAACCAGCGCGAAAGACTGATCACCCCAGGCGCCGATCCCATAGACTGCATCCATCCGTTTATGCCCCACAATACAGCGAACATAATGAATATCAGCATAGTAGGAAGCATACCGTCAAACAGGCCGAAGGCGCCCATCAGAAGATTCACCACCGCCGAAATAAAGAGACCGGTGGCCATAAAACGACGGATATTACAATAGTCGGCGATAAAGCCGTTCAGGAATTTTCCTACCGCATAGACGAAAAGAAGGGCCGAGCCGATGAGTCCCAGTTGACCTGCAGAAAGGATGTCCTCATCGATCAGAGGCTGCTTCACCACATTGATGCTCATCCTGCAGACATAGTACAGGCTGTACGCAATCGTCGCGCCCCAGAATGTCCTGTTGCGTAACGACCGGTATGTCTCCTTCACATTCTCCGGAGAGACAGTCTCCTTCGAGGGCTTGCTTATTCTATAAAATGAGTACAGACCCATAATCTCAACTGCATATCAAAAGTGACAAAGTTAGCAAAGAATGATAAAAATCACTAAATTCGCTCCGTAATTTTAGAAACTAACAATCACAGGATAATGAAAAGACTTTTGACCTTCGTGGCTCTGGCAGTGATTTCGACTGTCCTCAGCGCCCAGACACCAAAAAACGTAAAGTACAGATTTGTAGAGGCTTCCGACCTGAACCTCATCGGAAAGATCATCGAAGACACCCCGAATCCTTACCACAGAGTGGACACTGTGCAGTACACAGGATTCACTAAAGGTGAGAACAACCAGGTACGCAGCTCAGCAGGACTGGCAGTGCTTTTCAGGACAAATTCGTCAGTAATTTCAGTTAAGACCGAGTTCGGATATATGAATATGGGAGTGAACACTATGGGTGTCTCACTCAGAGGATACGACCTCTACATCAAGAAGAACGGCGAGTGGCTTTACGCGATGTCAAAGGCCAGCGCAGTAGGCAAGGAGGACGAGAACCTAGTCCTGATCAAGGATATGGACAACTCTATGAAGGAGTGTATGCTCTACCTGCCTATCTACAGCGAGGAGTACTCAGTCAAGATCGGAGTACAGGAAGGTGCATCTGTAGAATCCCTCGAATCTCCTTTCCGCCATCGCATCGCAATCTATGGTTCAAGCTACACCCAGGGAATCAGCACCACACGTGCAGGTATGAGCTACCCTATGCAGCTTATGAGAATGACCGGTCTCCAGTTCCTCAGTCTCGGCTGCAGCGGAAACTGCAAGATGCAGCCTTACTTCGCTGACGTACTCTGCGACGTAGAGGCAGACGCATTCGTATTCGACTGCTTCTCAAACCCTGACGCAAACCTCATCGAGGAAAGACTCTTCCCGTTCATTGAAAGACTCCAGGCTGCACATCCGGGCAAACCGCTCATCTTCCAGCAGACCATCTACCGCGAAGGAAGAAACTTCAGCCACAGTGTTGATGAGAAGGAGAAAGCAAAGCAGAAGATGGCAGCGCAGCTGATGAGGATCGCCTGCAGAAAGTACGATGACGTCTACTTCATCCAGACAGATGCGACAGACAGTATGCACTCGACATCAGTGGACGGAATCCATCCTTCTGACTACGGCTACACTCTCTGGGCAAAGTCAGTCAAGAAGCCTCTCCTGAAGATCCTTGCCAAGTACGGAATCAGATAATCTGCGATAACGCACTGACAGATAGACGGTTCTGGCAAGAAGATGAGCAAAATATGCGGCCATCAGCACGTGCACGGCCATAGTGTTGTAAGCCGCCTCATCAAAGCCCATAAACCTAAGAGCAAATATACCGCAGGCCCAGACGCCTGCAAATGAAACAACGGCCAACAGCATCGAATCACGCATATCCTTCGATGCTGTTGCCCCTATATATATACCATCCCAAGTGAAGGCCGCGCAGCCCACCACCGGCATCAGAAGCAGCCACGGCAGGTACGGCCTCGCTGCCTGGATCACCTGCGCATCCGAGGTCATCACCTTCAGCAGCGGCACGCCCGCGAAGTGATATATTCCCATAAATACGGCTGCGATGGACATACTCCATATGAAGGTCCACTTCACCGTCTGTCCGAGCATAGCACGGTCCCCCGCACCTATATATTTTCCCGTCATCGCCTCGCCGGCATAGGCAAAGCCGTCGGTGAAATATGAAAATATCATCAGAATCTTCATCATTATCGAACATACAGCAAGAAGAAGGTCGCCGTAACGGGCGGATATGACTGTAAAGCCGATGTATATGGCTATGAAACAGAGGGATCTGACGAAAAGGTCTGTGTTCATCACAAAGAAACGGCGGGTCTCGCTGCCCTTGAACACGCCTTTGAGATCCAGCTGAGAAAAGGTATTCTTCCTGTACTTCAGCAACATAAGGACGGCAGCTACCGCAAGGCCTGTGTACTGGGCCACGACTGTTCCTGCCGCTATGCCGGCAAAGCCCATTCCCTCATATCCCCAGGACTTTATGCCCAGGGCCAGGACAAAGCTCATCAGCACATTGGTTCCGTTGACGGTCAGGTCCACAGCCATAGGGCTCACGCTGTCCTGCATACCGATGAACCAGCCCTTGAAAGCCATAAGGCTGAGGGTGGCAGGAGCGGCCCATATACGTATGAAGAAGTACTTTGAGGCCAGTTCACGAACCTCCGGCGTACATTCTATGACAAGGAAGGCTGCTTTCACGAACACCCATTGGATGAGGATCAGCAGCAGGGCGCAGGCAAGGGCTATACCCAATGATCTGGCAAATATGCGGGCACACTCCCTGCGGTCTCCCCTTCCGAATGCCTGGGCCGTCAGCCCCCCGGTTCCCACCCTCAGGAAGCCGAAGTTCCAGTACAGCAGGTCAAAGAGCATAGTTCCTATCGCTATGCCTCCGATGAGCGTCGCAGCATTTGCGTCGAGATGTCCTGCCACAGCGATGTCCACCATTCCAACCAGCGGAACGGTGATGTTTGCAAGAATGCTCGGAATCGCAAGCTTGAGTATATCCTTGTTGATTGCCTTCATTATCTGTATTTGCCCTCCTCCTCAAGCATTCCCAGATAAGAAGAATAGCGGTCATAGCTTATGTCCCCCGCCTCAACCGCCTCCTTCACAGCGCAGCCCGGCTCGTGGGTGTGAGTGCAAGGAGTGAAACGGCAGTTCTGGGCTGCCTCAAGCATTTCAGGGAAGTAAAGGGCGATCTCTTCCTTCTTCAGGTCCACAAGTCCGAAACCTCTGATACCCGGAGTGTCGATGATGAATCCTCCTGTAGCCAGACTATACATCTCGTAGAAGGTGGTAGTGTGGCGTCCCTGCTCGTGAGCATCGGAAATCTCGCCCACGCGCGGCTCCAGGGCAGGGTCCAACGCCTTTATAAGGGAAGACTTGCCTACTCCTGAGACTCCCGAGAAAAGGGATATATGCCCGTTCACCATATTCCTGAGTTCGTCAACGCCCTGCCCTGTGTGCGCTGAGACCTCGATTATCGGGTAGCCCGCGCCTTCATATATCTCGTGGAAGGCGGCCAGCATATCCGCGTGCTCCGGCCCGTATAGGTCGCATTTGTTCAGGACGATGGTTGCAGGGACATTATAGACCTCACAGGTGACAAGAAGTCTGTCTAGGAAAGGCAGCTTTACCTGAGGATAGTCGATGGTGATGACAAGGAAGGCACGGTCCACATTTGCCGCAATGATGTGCGACTGACGGGAAAGATTGGTCGACTTTCTGATGATGTAGTTATTACGGGGCTTGATCGAGGTGATCACAGCCGGATTTTCTGCAGTCACCATCTCTGCCATAGGAGCATCCTGCACATTCTCAGCTACCTCCGCTTCGAACACCACGACATCTCCCACAGCCACAGGATTTGTGGCATTGCTTCCCTTCAGACGTATCTTTCCCCTGAGTACAGCCGGGAACAGGTCCCAATGCGGAAGTCTCGAAAGCAGATAATGGCTTCCCGTATGTTTTACAACCGTTGCTTCTCCTTTTATCAGCATATTATGAATATATTTCTCAATCCGTGCAAAGATAATGAAAATCCATTTTTATCATTAACTTTGTACGATTTGTTGACATTGAACACACGTATGATGACAGAAAAAAACATCGAGAAGGCTGTGAAGGACCTGTTTGAAGGTCTTGAGTTCACACGCGAGCCGGAAGGACTTTACGATCCGCTCAGATATATGATCAGCATAGGAGGAAAGCGCATCCGCCCACACCTGTGTCTTCTGACATATGCTATCTACAAAGACGGAGCTTTCGACGAGAGCATCCTCCAGCCTGCTGCGGCTCTTGAAGTGTTCCACAGCTTCACGCTCATCCACGATGACATTATGGACAAGGCGGACATCCGCCGCGGAGTGCCTACAGTGTACAGGAAGTGGAACGAAAACACAGCGATCCTTTCCGGAGACGTGATGTCGATCGACAGCTACAAGAGGATAGCCAAGGCTCCGGTGGAAGTTCTTCCCCAGGCTCTTGAACTGTTCTCAACGACAGCAGCGCAAGTGTGTGACGGTCAGCAGTTTGATATGGACTTCGAAGACCTCGAATGCGTCCCTATGTCAGACTATATGAAGATGATAGGCCTGAAGACAGCTGTTCTGATAGCCTGCTCAGCGAAACTCGGGGCCCTGATCGCCGGCGCATCTGCCGAGGACTGCGACCGCCTCTACAGCTTCGGCCACAGCCTCGGACTTGCATTCCAGATCGCTGACGACTGGCTGGACACCTATGGAGACCCGGCCGTGTTCGGCAAGGCCATCGGAGGCGACATCGTGAACAACAAGAAGAGCTGGCTTATGACCCGCGCCTTCGAAAAGGCCGGAGATATGAAGGGCAATCTTCTCGCCGCTATGGCTATGCCGGTAGAGACAACTGAGCAGAAAGACGCCAAGATCCAGGCCGTAAAGGCAATATACGACACTCTGGAAGTGGGTGAAGAGGCAAAACAGGAGATCATCCGCCTCAACGATATGGCGATGAACTGCATCACCGAGCTCGGTCTGGAGCCGGAAAAAGCAGCATTGCTTGAAAATTATGCAAAGAAACTGATAGGAAGAGCTAAATAATGGAAAATATTGAAAATAAAAGGAAGGCTCTCGAAATAATGGCCCCTGCCGGAAACTTCGAATGTCTTCACGCCGCCATCCAGGGCGGTGCCGATTCTGTATATTTCGGAGTTGAGAAGCTGAATATGAGATCACATTCAGCCAACAACTTCAAGATGACCGACCTCAAGGAGATCGTGAGGATCTGCTCAGAGCACAATGTAAAGACCTACCTCACCCTGAACATCGCCCTCTTCGGCGAGGATCTCGAGGATATGAGAAAGACCCTTGACGCTGCCAAGGAAGCCGGCATCACAGCCGTCATCGCTTCGGATATGGCAGCGATCCTGTACGCCCGCCAGATCGGGGTGGAAGTACACATATCAACACAGCTGAGCATATCCAACGTCGAGGCACTTCGCTTCTACGCTCAGTTCGCCGACGTGATCGTCCTCGCGCGCGAACTCAACCTCGGCCAGGTGAAGGAGATCAAGAGAATCATCGATGAAGAAAAGATATGCGGACCATCAGGACGCATCGTCGAGATCGAGATGTTTGCCCACGGAGCACTCTGTATGGCCATTTCCGGCAAGTGCTACCTCAGTCTTCACGAGTACGGCGCTTCTGCCAACAGAGGTTCGTGCTACCAGCTGTGCCGCCGCGCCTACAAGGTGCAGGACAGGGAGACAGGAATGGAACTGGAGATCGACAACAAGTACATAATGTCGCCTAAGGACCTCTGTACCATCGAGTTTATGGACAAGATCATCGATGCGGGCGTGACAGTCTTCAAGATCGAAGGAAGAGC
>JAFZED010000055.1 GCA_017560825.1 Bacteroidales bacterium
ATTGATGCCATATGGACCGATATTTATGCGTTATCTGCGGGTATGTTTATGACCCGGCAGTGGGGGATGCGGAGAGCGGGATTGAGCCCGGAACTCCGTTTGAGGACCTTCCGGAGGATTGGGTTTGCCCGATCTGCAGCGTTGGAAAGGAACACTTTGATGTGGAGATGTAAGATCGAGGGACCCGGGTGGGGCCCCTTGATTGTTTAGATCCCCGATCAAGTCGGGGATGACGTGGGGAGGGATGAGTCACCTTTAGTTTGTAATATATTTATATTACATTATCTTTGTCCCCATGAAAGGAATATACTTTGAAGAAAAAGGATTGCAACTTCTTGGAAACCTTGGAATAACTAAGGCGGAGTTTGCACGTAGAATGGGCATTCAACGACAGAATGTAAATGCTTTGTTCAAGAGTAATAATTTGGAGATCATAGCTCGTGCTGCTGATGTGCTTGATGTTCCGCTGGCCTTGTTGGTGGGTTATGTGGAGGAGCCTGACGTGTATGAACTTCCAAATTCGAAAGAAGATGATGAAAAGTGGAGTACTGATGAAGTTGAGATTCTACCGGAGGATGTGCCTATGGGAGATACTCCAGAAGAAAGGAGGAAGAGGCAAGAGATTATCAAGCAATTTTATTTCAATTGGAAGATGCGCAATCCGGATTTGTGTAAATACAATGCTGATTTGGATGAGATGATCTATGTAAATCATACCTCACTAGTAGAAACGGCTGGTAGAGCTTCCCTTACATACTTGTCTACTTTGGCAGTGCTTCAATTGGATGCAATACTACATAATGCCAAATTACGTTTTGTGGATAAGCCAAAATTAGGGAATAAGCAGCAGGCAAAATTTGAGAAGATGTTGGGAATGGATTATTGTTGTCCCGGTATAGGAGATGTCCGCTTGATGGTTGGGGTTCGAAAGCGCGATAAGACTAAAATACAATATTGTATAACCGCAATGACTCCAATATTAAGAAAGAAAAATGGCAGTCACAAATGATGTGGCTGCCAATATGCTTACCCCAAGGATACGTATGGGAATTACCTCAAGGGTCAAGGCATCGCTAGCGGGGATTTCTGCTTTTCCGAAAGCCTATCTTACATACGTTTTACTTCCTCAGTTGCAAAGGTAGGTATTTTTATTTGAATTGCAACAGTGGGATCCCCGATCAAGTCGGGGATGACGGGGACGGAAGTGGTAAGAGAAAAAGCGCATTGATCACAAGACTAAAAATCAGAAGGGATTCAATAGTATGCTGATTATGGAGTATGTCTGTCCTGTGCGATAGCCTTCGAAATGGCTGCTAAGGAATTTGATGTGAGACAGCTGAATCTTTTGTCTCCGGAACAGAAAATTACCTTGGCTAAGGAACTGCATTATAAGTATAATGCGACAATACAGCAGTTGAGACGCATTCTCAATCTCGACATAAACATTTTGACTCAACTTTTCCCATCTCCTCCCAACTACCGTCCGTAAAACAAGCCTTTTTACGGATAACCTACATCAATTTCGCTCGCCCGTCCGTAAATATGCCCATTTTACGGATGCCCAGCCCGATTTCGACCTAAGGCCGGCTTGTATGAGGCAGAAAGTGGCTGGCTATTACCAGTTATTAGCGGGTTGTACCTGCCAGTTGCGAGTATCATTGCTTAAATTTAGTGAATGGGTTATGCGTGATTCCACGTTGAGCCTGCATAACTGCCATCGAGGTGAGTGATTGAGAAACAAGGTGGAGTATTTTGTTAAAGAAAAAGCAAAACTTTTAAAAAAGAGAAAAATCTTTATGTGTTGATATGAAGTGATGAGCTATGTCATTGTAATCCCGGGCAGGCTTTTATACTTTTGCAGCTGACATTTGAATTGAAGGTATGGGGATGATGACATTTAATGAACGTGAGAGGGAGTGCCAGAGAGTCTTTGATGAGAACGGCCCGTTCTGGCATCTTTACACAGACGGCACAGTTATGCAGAACATTTTCTGCAGTGACGAAGAAATGAAGAAGGGAATGATGGCCTTGGCTGTTGCTGCAGTATTGTTTGGCAAGGTGAAGCTTATCACATTTGAGCTTATGTCCAATCACGTGCATATGATTTTGAGCGGAACTCAAGATGATTGCCTGGAATTATTTGCAAGGTTTAAGCAACGCCTCAAGGGTGTCTTCAGGTCTATTGGACGTGTTGTGGATTGGGAATCTTTTCAGCCGGACACAATAAGAATCGAAAGCCTCAAGTCACTGAGGAACGAGATCATATACGTCAATCGCAATGCCTATGTAGTGAGAGCAGATTATACTCCATTCAGTTATCCTTGGGGAGGAGGATGGGCCTATTTTACTCCGGTTATTAGTAAACTGCCAGTCAAGACTGTCAAGGAGGTCGGTTTCAACAGGTCTCGCGAACTGACTGGTTGCCGTGATGTGGCCCGACTGACTCAGTTGAGGTTCCTTGATGATCTGGTCTTTATACCATCATTTTGCAGCATCGATATCGGTGAATCCTTGTTCCACGATGCAAAGACATACTTCTATTCATTGACACGCAATATTGAAGCTTTCAGCGAGATCGCAGCAAGACTGAAAGATAAAGTGTTTGCCACGCAGAACGAACTCTACGCGATAGCCTTCGAAATGGCTGCTAAGGAATTTGATGTGAGACAGCTGAATCTTCTGTCTCCGGAACAGAAAATTACCTTGGCTAAGGAACTGCATTATAAGTATAATGCGACAATACAGCAGTTGAGGCGCATTCTCAATCTCGACATAAACATTTTGACTCAACTTTTCCCATCTCCTCCCAACTACCGTCCGTAAAACAAGCCTTTTTACGGATAACCTACATCAATTTTCCTCGCCCGTCCGTAAAAATGCCTATTTTACGGATGCCCAGTCTGATTTGGACCTAAGGCCGGCTTGTATGAGGCAGAAAGTGGCTGGCTATTACCTGTTATTAGCGGGTTGTACCTGCCAGTTGCGAGTATCATTGCTTAAATTTCGTGAATGGGTTATGCGTGATTCCACGTTGAGCCTGCATAACTGCCATTGAGGTGAGTGATTGAGAAACAAGGTAGAGTGTTTTGTTAAAGAAAAAGCAAAAAGTTAAAAATTTAGAAAAATCTGCAGGGTGTGACTTAAAAAAATATCATTTCTGCAGTTTTTTTCATTCCTTTGCAAAAGGGTGTTGATGATTTAATTTTTAAATGACACACGTGTCGTAATATTAATTAATAAATCAACATTATGGAAGAGAAGAAGACAAATGAGATATCCGAAATGGATATCACGGTGGAAGGGAAAATCTTGATTGACAAGAATGGAAACAGGTACCGCTATGTCGATCCGATGACGGACAAAGGATTCAAGATCCTTTTTGGATCTGAGGGAAACGAAGATCTGCTGATCAATCTGTTGAACAGCATCATTCCCGGGGCAGAAATAGTAGATCTGACCTACCGCAACACGGAGCATCAAGGAGTGTCGGAGGAAGATGACAAGGCGATATTTGACGTTTATTGTGAAGACAAGGACGGAGTGCGCTTTCTGGTAGAGATGCAGAACTGGAGCCAGCATTACTTCAACAAAAGGGCAGTATACTACTCTACTTATGCAATCCAGGATCAGGCGGCAAAGGAAAAGCGACATCAGAAGAAGACTTTAGGCAAGGATAACTGGGATTACAACTATGCGCCGGTATATGTGGTCTGTTTTCTAAGTTTTAATATGAAGAGAACTCCTGATGACCTTATAAAAATTAAACAAGACGAATACCTGTCATTTTACAGGTATATAGACATTGAGACAAAGGAAGAACTTGGCGACGGAACGACACTTGTATTCATCGAAATGAATAAGTTCCAGAAACAGTTTCAGGAATGTCATAAAAAGAAAGAGAGGTGGCTGTGCAGTATGAAGAATATGAAGGGGCAGTTGGAAGTACCGGAAGGTGTCACCGGTACAGAATTGGAAACCCTATATTCTAAAGGAGAAATTGCAGCACTTCCCCAAAACAAAAAACTTAATTATATCACTTACATTATGTCACGAAACGACGAACTCAACTCACGAGCAGAACAACTGGCTGACGCCAGGGAGGAGGGTCGAGCAGAGGGACGCGCAGAGGGGAGAGCAGAGGGGAGAGCAGAGGGTCGAGCAGAGACCATCAGAAAGATGCTTGCTGCAGGGTTGCCTGCGGATGTAATCGCAGCAGCATTAGATATCACTGTCGAGGAGTGTGAGGCTTATCTATAATAGTCAAAGATTTTGCAGCTTGGTGCTGTTCTGACAAATGCAATCAGGTCATCCAAAATGTCCAGGTGACCCAATATTGCATAACGGCATTGGAGGCATAAAAAGGATGTCATTGTTGATGACATCCTTATACTTTTGTCCCAAGACGACGCGCCGGATATTCACCATAGGGTGAGGCTATAGGCGGGGACTTTACACTTATCGAAATACTTCATCCGGACTCCGGCTTAAATCTCACTTGCAAGGGTAGAGTATTTTGTTAAAGAAAAAGCAAAAAGTTAAAAAATTAGAAAAAGTTTGTTAAAGAAAAGGAAAAATCTGCTTGTGTCCGTTGTGTCAATGCTGATTTTTTCGCATTTTTGTGGGGAAGCTAAGGGGGAGAATGATTCTATTTGAGGGTATTGTGCCCAATAGTATTAACATTCAAACCAATTTAGCTTTATGACAAGAAAAGAAAACACGAAAAGGTCTCCGCAATGTAGGATGGTGGAGATAGATGGGATCAGCTATCAGGTTATTGATGGGAAACTGTACCGCTATGCAGATCTGACGTTGGATAAAGGATTCAAGATTGTCCTAGGACGTCCTGGCAGCGAAGGGATTCTGATGAATCTTTTGAACCGATTGTTTGGATTTGGGATTACGCATCTGGAATATCGTTCCAACGAATATCCGGGAATGACTGAAGAAGACAGAGCTTCAAGATTTGATGTCTATTGCCGTGATGAGAACGGTTACGGGTTCATCGTCGAGATGCAGAACTGGTCGCAGAAGTACTACAACAAGAGAGCTGTCTATTATTCTTCACTTGCTGTACAGAATCAGGCAGTAGAGGAATATCGCAGGCAGAAGGAGCAACTTAGAAAGGTGTGGAACTATGATTTTCGACCGACTTTTGTCGTCAGCTTCTTGAATTTTAAGAATTGGACATTTGACGGCTGCGAGAAAAGACGTAATGAATATGTAGCGACTTATAGATATCGTGATGTAGAGACTGGTGGCGAACTTAATGATGGTACAACTTTGATATTTATTGATATCGATAGATTTGATAGGACTATTGAGACCTGTAGTACTCTTGAGGATCTGTGGTTGTACAGTATAAAGAATATGTCAAACCAATCCTATTGTCCGGACTGCGTAGCGGGCACGGAGATTGAGGAACTTTACCGTCAAGCAGAGTTAGCTAAAATGACAAATGATCAAAGAACTTCTTTTGAACTTAGTGTTATGAGTAGAAACGACATTCTTAATTCAATTCAGGAGACCATTGAGGCTGAAATAGAGAAAGCTAAAGCTGAAGTCACAAAAAATGTCCGCGCAGAAGTGCGTGCAGAAGTCCGCGCAGAGGGGAGAGCAGAGGGTCGTGCGGAGGGTCGTGCGGAGACCATCAGAAAGGTGCTTGCTGCAGGGTTGCCTGCGGATGCAATCGCAGCAGCATTAGGTATCACTGTCGAGGAATGTGAGGCTTACAGGGACTAAGTTTACTTTTATTTGAAGATGAAGAAGGGAACCAAGATCTTTTTATGGTGTGCAGCTGTGGCGACTGTGGTTGCGGGAGCTGCTGGATTTGTGCTGGGAAGGTACTATGTAGACAACAAGATGCCGAATTTCAGCAAGGAGTATGTGCTTTTTGTGAGGCCGGATATGTCGGCGCAGGAGGTGATGGATTCGATCAATGCGGGGGCGGGGACTGTGCGCCCGAAGAGTCTGGAACGCGCCTTTGCTGAGGTCGAGGCGGCACAGAAGATGAAGCCTGGAAGGTATATAATAAAGCCTGAGGCGACAAGCATCTATGCGGCCCGTATGGTAGTCTTCGGCTGGGAGACCCCAGGCAATCTCGTGCTTTCAGGCACAATGCGCACTAAGGAGAGGATAGCCCAGAAGATAGGCAGCCAGATGCTGGTGGACTCGGCTTCGGTGATGGCGGCGCTCAATGACGAGGCCTTCCTGGCTGAATACGGATTCACTCCCGAGAATGTCTTCGGAATGATCCTGCCGGACACCTACCAGATGTATTGGACAGCGTCGGTAAAGGATATATTCGATCGTTTGAAGAAGGAATATGACGCCTTCTGGACGCCGGAGCGTCTGGCGAAGGCGCAAGCGCAGGGTTTGACACCAGCACAGGTGTCTGTGCTGGCGTCAATCGTCAGCGGGGAGACACTCCAGGCAAAGGAGTACCCGATCATCGCTGGCGTCTACCTGAACCGCTATAAGATAGGAATGAGGCTGCAGGCCGACCCGACCATTGCATATATCCATAACTACGAGCCTAACCGCATCCTGAAAAAGCACCTGAAGGTCGACTCTCCTTATAATACCTATATATATAAAGGTCTTCCTCCAACACCGATCAACGTGCCACCTAAGGCCTGCCTGGAGGCTGTCCTGAATCCGGACAAGAACAATTACATATATTTCTGCGCCTCTCCGGCATTTGACGGCACACATCGTTTTGCAGCAGGTTACTCAGAGCATCTGAAGAATGCAAGGGAATTCCAGAGAGCATTGACAAAGAGACAGAAAGAAAAAGCAGCAGCGAAGTAGGCTGCTGCATAGATAAAAATATGGCGGGCACTTTCGGTGTCCGCCATATTTCTTAGTATATCTTCCAAGCTTCCCAGCCTTCCTGGATGCCTTCTCCAGTGATGAGCTGTGGAGTCTGTTTTGATTGGTTGACAAGGATTGAAGTCTGTCCGACTCTTCTTGCCACCATATCAAAGAGGGTCTTGATGTCGGCCTCACCCTTGGTCTCCTTGATAGCGTTGAGGAGGTGGTAAGTGAATGTACCGTGCTTCTTCTCCTTGTATGGCATTGACTTCTCTTCGCCAGAAGTTGCAGTCATTACTACAATGTCGCCCTTAAGTGACGGCTCGTCGTAGACGATCTCGATCCATCCTGCTCTTCCCTGGCCGCTGTAGCAAGCGTCGAGGAAAATCATCTTCTTCTTTGCCTGCATACTGCTGATTGCCTTGTAGAAGTCATCAAGCATATATCCGCTTGTCGGGTCCTTCAGGTTGCCGTCGCAAGGGATGAGATAGGTCTTCTTGGTGTCCTCGTCCGGCTGGCCGTGTCCTGCGTAGAAGACGTAGATCTCAGCCTCGCCGTTTGTAGTGGCGCAGACGTCTCTGAGCTGGTTTACACCTCTTCTCATGACTGCAGATGTAGCGTCCTTGTAGATGATGCAGTTGCTTTCAGGTACTCCCATATAGCTTGTTGCATATTTAGCAAATGCTTCTGCGTCAGCTTTTGCATACTCTACGTTAGGGCTTGCTACGGTTCCGTCGCTGTGCTTGTTGTAGTCCTCGTTACCGATGATGAGGGCGTACTTGTAGTCCTTGAGGGTTGCAGGACTCTCCATATCCTTCACGAGTTCAGAGATCTCCTTCTTCTGGCCGAGGCCGCTCTGGCCTGAGCCTTCCATTCTTGAGCCCATGTTGCTTGTACCGCTCTGGGTGTAGTAGCCGCCGCCGTACATTGCGCCCATATTCATATTCATATATGGGTTGAAGCCTGCGCTTGCACCTTCGAAGCCTCTTGGTATGTTCATCTGACCTTCGTAGTAGGTGATGTAGCGTACTGCGTTATTCTTGCCTGTTGCGTCGCTGATCTCGACTACGATTGTCTCCTCTGGAAGATTGAATGCTGTCGCGAATCTTGTGAATACCTCAGTGCTTTCGCCTGCTGCAAGGTCGCTGATGGTGAGCTCGTCCTGTTCGCCTTCTGCTCCCTCAGGCCACATAAATTTGATCTTGATGTCCTTTGCAGGGTCCTTACCCTCGTTCTTGATTGTGAGGCTGAGGTTGAGCATTGAGCCTTCATAGAGAGGTCTGTGGTCCTCTGTGTGCACCCAGTACTGGCTGAGGGATGGCTTGCTGGCTGCGATACCTCTTGACCTGAATGAGAGCTCCTTCACGTCCTGGCAGAGCATATTGCCCGGGTGTGCTGCAAGTCTCATACTGATCTCTCCTGACTCGAGGGCCATATTTGAAGAACAGTTGAAGACTACTGTGGAGTCTGTGCGTGCCTTGAGTGAGCTGATGATGATCTCTGTGCTGTCGATGTTGAACCACTCTTCGTGAGCTACCTGGTTGGCGATTCTCACTTTCACGTCCTTCATTTCTTCGTTGCTCGGGTTGCGTACTGTCACGCTGACAGTGAATGGCTCCTGAGCCTCGATGAGCTCGTCTCCGTTGTCTGCCATAGAGAAGTTTGCAATGGCGATTGCCGGGATCTTGTAGCCCTGCTCGAACTTGATGAAGCCGAAGCGGTCTTCTGTTGCCACATAAGCGTGGTTGTACTGGAAGTCTGTCGCGTCAGTGAAGAGGGTGTCGATGACGAGTTTGCCTTCTGTGTTGATGTAGCCGAACTTTCCGTTCTTCTTCACCAGGGCAAGGCCGTTTGTGCTGAAGTCACCGATCATATCGTAGTTCATCTTGAACTTCTCCTTACCTGTCGAGTTGATGTAGCTGAGGGAGTTGTCACCAAGACGTACTGCTGCAAGTCCGTTGCTCTTGAAGTCGCTGACCTCTCTATAAGTGTAAGGGATTCTCTTGAAGTCGCTGCCGATGTAGCTGTAGCCGTTGAAGAGTTTGATCTTGGCGAAGCCGTTGACAAACTCCAGAGGCTGGCCTGTGATGCCTTCGATGTACTGCTCACCGCCTGACTTCTTTATATACTTGAACATACCTCTGTGCTTTACCAGAGCGATGTTGTTGCTGAAGCTGTACACTGTGTCGTACTTCGCGTCGATCACAAGGCGGCCCTTCTTGTCGATGAAGCCCCATTTGTTCTTCTTCTTGTTCTTTACAGCTGCCATTCCGTTTGAAAAGCCGGAGAACTCGAAGCCTTTGTGGAGTCTTCTGATCTCACCTTCGTCGTCGAGGAAGTACTGGATGCCGTCCGCATATGCGAGGGCGTAGCCGTCCCTATATTCCTGGATCTCATCGAAGATGATGCCCGCAGGGCTCTTTCCGGTCTTGTTGATGACGCCCCACTTGCCGTCTCTGATGACGATCGCGAGGTCGTTCTTGAAGTCTTCAACGTCCTGGAACTCAGGGGCGATCACGAGGTTATGCTTGATGTCGATATATCCCCATTTACCATTTACCTTGACTGCCGCGTAGCCGTTGTGGTAGTCGTGGCACTCGTCGTACTGAGGCTCCACCACCACCTCACCTGCGGTGTTGATGAATCCCCATTTGCCGTTCTCCTGGAACGCACTGTGGCCCTGGCTGAAATGACGTACCTTGGCGTAGTCAATGTCCTTGATCCATCTGAAATTGGTCTTGTCTGCATAGGCGTTCACAGCTGTTACGGCTGCGAGCGCGATGATGCTGATGTATCTGAATAGCTTCATTTTGGTTAATATATTACGCATTGTTTCACTTCAATTGCTCTGTCGTTCGCAGGGAGGTTGTAGATCCACTGGAGGATCGACGCTGCGTCGTTTTCACCCAGGTAAGGGTAGTTCTTCTTTGTTGCTACGAAGAGGATGACTACGTTTTCAGGGTCTGCGCTGTTCTTGCGCATCTGGATGGCTCCGTTTTCAGGGAAGCGGTAGGTTTCTCCGACCTTGAAGACGGTGTTCTTCTGCTCTGGCCTTGCGTTGCTCGGGAACACCATTCCTGCCATCTCGTCGTTGAAGAAGAAGACTTTCAGGAATGAGTCTGTACCGTCGATTGTGAAGGTGCAGGAGCATTTGTCATCGTTGTTGTAGTGGGTTGAGATGCCGTTGCTGCTGATTGCATAGGTCTTGTCTTCCTCAGTGTGGTCGATGGTCACTTCAGCATCGATCTTCACTGTGTAGACAGGGTTGCCTGCTTCGCTGAGAATCCACTTGCCATCTTCCTTGCTCACTGCGACCTTTCCCTCAATGGCCATCACAGACATCTCTGAGTAGGCTTCCATAAAGGTATTGCTGGTGGATGAGGACATCATTCCGAAGATTGACCATACATTCTCGCCGACTCCGGCCTTGCGGAGGGCGTCTTCCTTCGCCTCGTGACGCGCGCGGGACATAATCTCAGATCCGGTCAGGTCAGGGCTCATCGACCATTCGCCGTAGGCGCCTCTTACCTTCTTCTTCTCTATATCCTGGGAATATGCCGACGGCGCTGTAAGCATCGCCGCCGTAATAAAGGCGAGGGCAGCTGTCGCTGCGGTTTTCCAAATTCTACCCATAGCTTACTTGAAAAGGTGTTTCTTAGATGAGAAGAGTCTGAAACCGAGGCTGACCTGTACTCCGTGAGTTATGCTGTCTTTTATCTCTCCCTTTGAGAATGTGCCGGGGATTCCTCTGAGATAGCGGAAGTCCAGGACTCCTACCTTGCCGAGGTTGAAGTTGATGCCGGCGATGTAGCTGTCGTAGTCCTGCAGGCCGATTGCTTCTTCAGGAATATTGCCCTGAGTGTGCAATGTTTCTTCTTTGCCGATAGCTTTCTGGATACCGACTTCGAGGGCTACGCTGCGGCCGAGCCAGAGCTGTGCTACTGCTGGCACGAGGAGGTAGGTCTGCAGACCGTTGTAGACTGCAAGGTCTGTGTAGTCTTCGAAATTGTAGTTGATTGTCTGTTTTGCGTAGATGGCTTCTGCCTGTACTCCGAGGAAGTTTGCAAGTTTAAGCCCGAAGAATGCTCCGCCGCCTCCGCCTACAGATGCAGAGAATGTCTGGTCCTTGGTCGTGCTGACCATTGTGCCCACTCCGGCACCCTTGATGCCGAATGAGGCTTTGATGACCTGGGCATTAACGCTTAATGCGCTGAGTGTCAGCGCCATAAGGATAAGTAGTCGTTTAATCATTGATAGACTGATTTTAGTCGAGAATTGCTTGATTTCAAAAAACGAACAAAGTTAACATTAATTGCCGAGACTGCCAAAAGAAGATGGTAGGATTTGTGTAACTTCTTTTCAGGGATTTCAGACTGGTGGAAAGTCTGAAATGTTAAGGCTTTTGCAAATGCGAAAGTTAAAATTTCTGGTTCGAATCCAAAAAATGACTATATTTGAGAATCTAATCATATATTTATGCTTAAACCAATTCACTTCGTTTCGGCGGAAGAGGCCGTCAAAGTAGTAAAATCGGGTGATCACATCCATCTCAGCAGTGTTGCAAGCACTCCACATCAGCTCATCGAAGCGCTTTGCAAGCGCGGAGAAAACGGCGAACTCAAGGATGTCCGCATCCATCATCTCCATACAGAAGGCCCTGCGCCTTACACAGATCCGAAATTCGACGGAGTCTTTTTCCATCAGGCGTTCTTTGTCGGAGGCAATGTCCGCAAAAGCGTTCAGGCCGGTTATTCCGACTACATCCCCGTACTGCTCAGCGAGACCCAGAAGCTCTACCGCTGCGGCGCACTCCCGTGCGACGTCGCGATGGTGCAGGTCTGCCCGCCTGACAAGCACGGATTCGTGTCGCTCGGAACCTCTGTTGACGCAACCCTCGCAGCAATCGAATGTGCAAGGACTGTCATCGCAGTGGTGAATCCTCACGTGCCGAGGGCCTGGGGAGATGCAATGATTCCGATGGATATGATTGATATATTCGTAGAGGGTAATTCTCCTCTTGAGCCTGCTCATTTCAGCGCGCCTAACGAAGTGGAGACAGCCATCGGTAAGTATTGTGCTGAACTCGTGGATGACGGAGCCTGCCTCCAGATGGGTATCGGAGCCATCCCTAACGCAGTCCTGGCTCAGCTTGGCAACCACAAGAACCTCGGAGTACACACCGAGATGTTCGCTGACGGCACTCTTGAGCTTGTGGAGAAAGGTGTGATCAACTGCTCTAACAAGGTGACTGACAGAGGCAAACTCGTCTCTACATTCCTTATGGGATCGCAGAAGGTGTATGACTTCATCGATGACAACCCTATGGTTGCAATGATGGATGTAGGCTACACCAACGACCCGTTCGTAATCGCCAAGAACCCTAAGATGACTGCCATCAATTCTGCCCTCCAGATCGACCTTACAGGTCAGGTCTGTGCAGACTCCATAGGACTAAAGTTCTACTCTGGTGTAGGCGGCCAGATGGACTTCATCTACGGAGCCTCACTCGCTCCTCAGGGCAAGGCCATCATCGCTATGCCTTCCACTACAGCTAAAGGAGCCAGCAAGATTTCTCCTGTCATCACAGAAGGCGGCGGAGTCGTGACCTCAAGACCTCACGTGCACTATGTCGTGACAGAGTACGGAGCAGTGGACCTCTACGGCAAATCCCTCCAGGAACGCGCCAAGCAGCTCATCAGCATCGCCCATCCTGACCACCGCGAAGAACTGGACCGCGCAGCATTCGAGCGCTTCGGCCCGCACTACATCGGGGTGAAGATCTAGTCCGCATTTCATCGACAGCTAACTGGCTGGCAACAACATAAGGGTACCTCCGACAGAAACACCACAAAACTGTCGGAGGTCCCTTCTTTTTCCTGCTGACCTCCGACACTTTCTCCACGTTTCCGTCGGAGGTACCCCTCGAAAGTCCTGGACCTCCGACACTTTCTCCGCGTTTCTGTCGGAGGTGGGCACAAAGCAAGCCGTGCGAGCCCTTTGGGTCGAGCTCGCGCGGCTTGTTTTGAGTGTTCGGCCCTGGTTCCGGCCGAACACGGTGCCGTTGGGCGTGAATCGCTTCTAATTGTACTGGATAGAGATATGGAAGCAGCATAGACCGTGGTCGGCGAATACGCCGGCCGACCACTATTTAGTCCTAAGACGCACCATCGCCGGCCAAAATCAGGGCCGACGATTCAAAGCATTCAGTGCGAACGAAAC
>JAFZED010000056.1 GCA_017560825.1 Bacteroidales bacterium
AAGGTATCGATCTTTACAAGATCGACGGCACATTATTGCCAACAATGAAAATTGTTGAAAATTTATTTATTTGATATACAAGAACTTACAAAAATTACCAAAAATATTATGTAGGTTGTGCTTGGATTTCAACTGGGAATTCGGATTTAGCGGTGAGTTTCCATATTCGCCACGAATCTAATGGAAGACAACAGAAGCATAGGTCCGAGGCCGGAATAGAAAGATGCGATAAAAGCAGACGGAATGGCTGGAATATGCCTGAGTGCGATTCCAAGGCCCATCATAAAAACGATCAGTATCCATCCACGAGCAGGGAATGTCTGCCATATCTTCACCTTGGCAGGCAGAGAGGCAATCCTGCCACAGTATCTGTTTACGATACGGCGGAACATAATGAAGAATGCGGCAAGGACAGAAGCGGTAATCAGCAGCAGCCACGCCTGAAGGAAGCCGACATCGAATGGTTCCTCACCCACTGCGGCTGGAACCTCAAATAAAGTCCCCACACACAAATCAAGCGTCCCCCGGCACCCACCGAGGGACGCTTTGTAATTTCACACAAACAAATCGGGATTCAAGTCTACAGAAGACCTTGACAAAGAAATGCCGTTTTTTTCGTCAAGGCCTCAGAGTGAATGAGTATTTATCACATGGCCTGATTGGTCTTTAGTTGAATACTGCAGTAACATATAATTCTGCTTTGGCAGCATCAGTTGAAAATACAACATATTTCGAAGAATCATTTGTTATGTTTGCACGCACCTGATCTGCTGTTTGACTGCTGGTCTTAGCACTAGTATCAGATAAGAGATAGCCTTCTGTATATGAAGTAAAATTGTCTTTTTCTGAATAGAAAGCAATTGCTGCAACTCTGCCATGACCGATAAACGTTCTGATGCAATACCCATCACCACCTTCATCATCAACCAAGTCTTCAACAGGAATAAAATCACTATGAATCCACGTACCAGTCTCTCCTGTCAAAGCGCCACTGGATTGTAACACATAACCTGGATTCGAGAATTGTTTGGTAGTTATCTTGGCAGACTCCTCACTCATAGCTTCGACACTGATCATACTCACCATTTTTTCAACACTATATGATGTGTTTGACTGTTTTGTGGCTATTATCACGCTAAAAGGATTTTCATCAGTAAACGTATTTGATATAGCTCCATTCAATGAAAGCGTGTACCATTCGCTCCTTGACTTGAAATTGCCATCTGCGTCATAAGTGATCCACGCAACTAACAGTTCCTCGCTGAGACAAGTAATGGTAGCTGTACCGATGAATTTACTCTTAGGCATTATATTGGACTGAGTAATGTCAGATGATTGGACTATCGCTCCGCTTGGGCTGACTGATTGTGAAATCCACATATCTGCTGAATCATACTCACTCTTTATTGTGTCAGGACTAAGCTCGACGGTTTTGTTAAATGTCGATGAGGCGGTCGCAGTGATTGTTCCTGTCTGAGTTTCATATCCAAGGCAACTGACAGTATAGGTTACGTAAGCTCCCTTATTAACCGATATCCTTGCAGAGCCTGTATCTGTTACAGTGGCAATGCCGGGCGATGACAGTACAACAGTAGCGTATTCGGGCTCGGAAGTAACAGTTACACTGCATTTTGAACTACTTGAGTCTTCACCTATTGGCTTATACAGATCCGAAGGAAAACCGTGTATGTATCCCATACTGTTGCACAGTTTTGCGGCCTCGGCCACCCAGGTCCTCATACTGGTCTGGTCCTCTTGTTCGTGCCAAAAGAACTCTGTGATTTTGCGGTATTGCGGATTATTGCTCAGTTCCTCTTGAGCTTTATACCAATTTCTGTTCAAAGTCTTAAAAAAGACCAACTCATTTTCCAGATCATAGAACTTTCCTTTAAGTCTTACTGTCTCACTATCCTCATTGCTTAAATAATAGCTAGTACGTGTATCATCTGCAGCCAAAAGACCAATTATGCCATATTCTGCATTTTTAATGCTCAGCACATTATTTAGAGAACCACTAAAGAAGCCGAGACGGGTGATTCTGTCAATGCATTCATAATCACCTGTCAATAAATATATAGCGTTGACAAATTTTTTATATGATTCATCAATGCCGGATGCTGTGGCATATGCAGTAAGTTCATCTTCAGCATGGAAGGCAAATCTCAGCCAACTTTTATTTGCTTGGAACTCAGCCTGAAACTTTGACGGAACATCGCCGATATCGTAGCCGGGTACTTCTGTGTGCGTATTAAAAGTCATAAGAGTGAAACATGCTCCCGTTTCATTATGGCATTTTTTCAAACTGGAGAAGAAAGAATTCTCAAATATGCTTGTGTACGTCTCTCCATTCAGTATTAAATCATATAAGCAAGCATATGTATCATCGCATGAAAAATGCACCATCTTATCGGCAATGTCACAGCTATTGATGAAATTCATATAATCAATTTTCCTGTTGGACGAATCCTCCATAATTGCCTTCCAAGTAGGTATCTGTATTGTGCCGTCCGTCATTACGAGAGTTACGTAGTATGGATTGCTGCAATCAATCTTGACAATGCAAGAAGTACATTCCCCATTCTCGCTCACAATCTGTCTCCAGCTGTTACCATTGTCATATGAGACATACCATACACCATCTGCAACTCTGAACTGCGGGGTTACGTAGCCTCCGTTCGGGTCGGAAACAGTCGCAGGAATCATATCACCATCATCATCGGTCAACCATTCGCCATCAGCAGTCCAATAATATGCACCATCACTGGCTTTCTTGATACCAACATTTGGAGTATTTCCGTCTGCTCCGTGATATATTGTCACAGTACCTCCCTCGGCAAATGTAATCGAGTAGCCTATCTCCACACCGTCTTCCATTATCTTCATAACATCTGTCACATAATCGTTCTGGCGGATTGCAGTGAGGATGGTTTGAATGGCTTCCACGTTTGAATTAAGCTCGCGACATTGCTTTTCAAGTTGCTCAATGCGTTGTTCGTGCTCTCTGAGTTCGTTCCAGATGTCCTCATAACGGTCACAAGACACAGCCGTAGCAACGGCGACAAGAAGTATGGTGATAAGTTTTTTCATACGATTTCAAATTATTCAACGCCAGAATTATGGTGTAACTGACAAATGTACGAATAATGAGATTAATAATCATTATTTGTGGCACTATGACAATAAAATAGCGTTTTCAGTTCAATTCTATATCTTATATCTTTTATGTGGATTCAGTGATATGATAGATGGAACCGTTGCACGATGGACAAACAGCATAAGCGAATCCGGAGCACGATTCGATACTGTTGCCGACTTCATTTTTGTAATTGTATCTTTGATTAAATTCTTGCCGTCAATCCATATTCCAAGATGGTTATGGATATGGATCATTATGATCGCAATCTTGAAAATCAGTAACACTTGCAGCAATTCAAAAAGGATATTTATAGATTTTATCTGGAATTCCCCCCATTATATTTGCAGGAAATGCCCTAAAACTTGCAGTATATGCAATTTGCAGCCGTTATGATAGTATAATTTCACAATAATAAAGTCATAGAATCAACAAAAGATAGAACAAATATTGACGAACAATGAACTTATCATATAAGCACAATTAATTCACACCTCATTATGAAATCATTTACTACACGACCTCTTGTCATTGCATTTCTATTGACTATTTCATCCGCGGCATCAGGTCAGATATATGTCGGAGGTTCTATTGGCGGTAGCTACGCTAAGGCGGAAAGCTCAAATTCCAATTTTCGCTTGTACACAAAATGCTTTGATTCGTGTACAACCACACTCGAAATCGCTGTATTTTGATTATGGATCCCGGTAGTACAAGAAATTGTGGAATAGATGTATCAACACTATCGCTGACGCAGGTATTTCAACTGATTTCCCTGCGTCGCTGCACGTCAATATATCAAATAATGCTGTTTGCTTTCGCGACGCAGGTTTTTTGCCTGTTTTTGCTGCGTCGCTGCACAAAATTCCTCAATATAATTCTTTTTGTTCGCTGACGCAGGCTTTTGTGCGGTTTTCCCTGCGTCGCTGCATTATGTGTTGACCTTTGTGACGTTTGGGGGTAGAAATATTACACAGCGGTCTGTGAATTCAATGTTAAAGAGTGTATTTAGCGATCTTTGCGTCGATTATGCCACTGAAAATGACACAGTGGTTCTGAGATTCCCGGTCAAGCCGGGGATGACGATGTTTGAATATCGTGTTGTAAAAGTGTTTACAGGTATATCATTGATATACGGGTACTTAAAACAAGATTGGTGAGCAAATTTGCCCACCAATCTTGTTTTATATTACTGATTATAGCTCGTCGGCTATTTCAACGATGTTATTTCTTCCAGAGTTTTGACATATCTTCGAGGGTCTTGCCTTTTGTTTCTGGGACGAGCTTCCAGACGAAGATGGCGGCGATGATGCAGATCACTCCGTAGAGGCCGTAGGTGAAGGCGTGGCCGAAGTTTTCTCCCATCGAGCCGAGGCTCATATTGTACATTGGAAGGAATGTCGATGAAACAATGAAGTTGAAGATCCACTGGAATGCTACAGCGATTGCTACTGCGGCGCCACGGATGGTGTTAGGGAAGATCTCTGAGATGAGTACCCAGCAGATAGGACCCCAGCTGAACATAAATGACGCGCTGTAGACCATAATGCTGATGACTGCAACTACCGGAGGAAGGGCTGCTGAAACGCTTGTCACAGCTACACCTGCTGCTCCGAGAGCCATACCGAGAGAACCCCAGATGAGAAGAGGCTTGCGTCCCCACTTCTCCACTGTGAAGATTGCCACAAGGGTGAATGTGATATTCACTACTCCCATAAGGACAGTCTGCATCATAGGGTTGCCCATTCCGAGTGATTCGAAGATACGCGGTGCAAAGTAGAGTACGGCATTGATACCGACAGCCTGCTGGAACACGCTGAGCATAATTCCCACGAAGATGACAAGCCATCCATAGGTAAAGAGCTTTTCAGTCTTCTCTGAAACTGTAGCCTTGATCTCAGCAAGGATCTCCTGTGCCTTTGACTTACCGTTGATCTTGGTAAGGATGGTAAGAGCCTGCGCATCGTTTCCGGTCATAGCAAGATAGCGTGGAGTCTCAGGTACAAGGAAGAGAAGGAGGGTGAAGAGTCCCGCAGGGACGGCCTCACTTACAAACATATATCTCCATCCTGTCTCGATCATCCACTGCGCCTCACCCGGGTTCATCACCTGGTTTATGCCCTCGGCAACCTTCTGGATTGCTGGAGCGATGTGGTCACCGAGAATGATGAAGTTCACGAAATAAACCACGAGCTGGCCGAAGATGATAGCGAACTGGTTCCAGGAAACAAGTGTGCCTCTGAGATTGCTTGGAGCCACTTCCGCGATGTACATAGGACATATTGCCGAAGCCAGACCCACTCCGATACCACCGAGAACGCGATAGAGGTTGAAGGCGATCAGAAGCGAGAATGAAGGCTGACCTTTGTCAAAGAATATGAACTCAGGGAAATATGAACCCAGAGCTGAGAGGAAGAAGAAGACACCCGCCATAATGAGTGACTTCTTTCGGCCGAATCTTGATGCGAACATTCCGGAGAGAGCGGCACCGATCACGCAGCCGATAAGGGCGCTTGATGAGGTGATGCCGTGCATAAAGTCTGTGTAGACAAAGTCCTTGGCACCCATAAAGAATGCCTGGAGACCCTTTTCAGCTCCGGAAATGACTGCTGTGTCGTATCCGAACAGCAGACCGCCTATAACAGCCACAAGGACTATCGAAATGAGATAGCCCTTGCTGCCTTTATTATTGTTGTCTGTCATTGCGATATCGTATTATAAAGATCCCCGGTCAGGCCGGGGATGACTTTTAGCAATACATATTGAGGATTGCCTCGTAGAGTTCCTGTTTTCCTGATGTCTGCTTAGGCTCGTCAACCTGCTTACCGTAAGCGTAAACATCCTCAAGAGTAAGCTCGCCGTTCTCGAACTTCTTTCCGAGACCCTCGTCGAAGCTTGCATAACGCTCTGCAACCATCTTCTGGATCGGAGACTCCTCAAGGAGAGCTGCTGCGTTCTCGAGAGCGCGTGCCATTGCATCCATAGCTGCGATGTGAGCGATGAAGATGTCCTCAAGGTCAGTAGAGTTACGACGTGTCTTAGCGTCGAAGTTTGTACCACCGTTTCCGAGACCGCCGTTGCGGATGATCTGCATCATAGCCTGAGTAAGGTCGAATGAGTCGATTGGGAACTGGTCAGTGTCCCAGCCGTTCTGGTAGTCACCACGGTTAGCGTCGATAGATCCGAGCATACCTGCGTCAACTGCGCAAGCAAGTTCGTGCTCGAATGTGTGACCTGCGAGAGTAGCGTGGTTCACCTCGATGTTCACCTTGAAGTCGTTCTCAAGACCGTGAGCCTTGAGGAAGCCGATCACTGTCTCAGTGTCAACATCGTACTGATGCTTTGTAGGCTCCATAGGCTTAGGCTCGATAAGGAATGTTCCTGTGAAGCCCTTTGAACGAGCATAGTCACGAGCGATTGTGAGCATAGTAGCAAGGTGCTCTTTCTCACGCTTCTGGTCTGTGTTCAGAAGGCTCATATAACCCTCACGACCACCCCAGAACACGTAGTTTGTACCGCCGAGCTCGATTGTTGCGTCGATAGCGTTCTTGATCTGGACAGCAGCACGTGCTACAACGTCGAAGTCAGGGTTAGTAGCGGCACCGTTCATATATCTCTTGTTGCCGAATACGTTTGCTGTTCCCCAAAGAAGCTTGATACCAGTCTCTGCCTGCTTCTCCTTAAGATAAGCTACGACCTCCTTGAGTCTTGCCTCATACTCCTCAACGTTTGCACCCTCGTCAACGAGGTCAACATCGTGGAAGCAATAGTACTCGATGCCGATCTTCTGCATAAACTCGAAACCTGCATCAACTTTATCTTTAGCTGCCTGGATAGGGCAAGCTGCACCATTCCAAGGGAATGTCTTTGTGCCGCCGCCGAACTGGTCAGCTCCCTCTGCGCAGAGAGTGTGCCACCAAGCCATAGAGAACTTGAGCCACTCGCTCATCTTCTTGCCGAGGACTACCTTATTTGCATCATAATAGCGGAAAGCCATTGGGTTCTTGCTCTCCTTGCCTTCAAACTGGATCTTACCGATACCAGGGAAAAATTCTTTTGTTGCCATAGTTTTAGTATTGTTGTAATTTAGTAATATATCAATAGATTCTCACGTCGCTGCGCTCCTCAGAATGACACTACAGACGTGATTTCCACACCTCGTAGGCGTCTTTATATTCCTGAGTGTCAGATGGTTCGATAACGGCGAGCTTTTCGAGGGTCGAGAAGGCCTCGGTGTTGTCCCTGTATATTCCCGCACCTATACCTGCGCCCTTCGCTGCACCTACTGAACCGTCGGTGTCGTAGAGTTCGATGACAGCGCCGGTCACTCCCGCGAGGGTGTTGCGGAAGATCGGGCTGAGGAACATATTTGCGTGACCTGCGTGGATCTTGTTCACATTCATTCCCATCTGTTCCATCACCTCGATACCGTACTTGAACGAGAAGACGATGCCTTCCTGTGCCGCACGAAGGAGATGTGCCTGTGAATGGATGTTGAAGTTCACTCCGTGGATAGAGCTGCCCACCTCACGGTTCTCGAGCATACGCTCGGCACCGTTTCCGAACGGAAGGATGCTTACGCCTGCGCTTCCGATAGGAGCTGTAGCAGCAAGGTCATTCATCTGGGCATATGAAATACCCTCCGGAGCTGCATTCCTCTTCATCCAGGAGTTCAGGATGCCTGTTCCGTTGATGCACAGGAGGACTCCAAGACGGGTCTGGTCTTCTGTGTGGTTTACGTGAGCAAAAGTGTTCACTCTCGACTTAGGATCGTAGTTCACTTCTCCCAGGACACCGTAAACTACGCCGGATGTACCTGCAGTAGAGGCGATTTCACCAGGATTGAAGACATTCAGAGACAAGGCATTGTTAGGCTGGTCTCCTGCACGGTAGGTAACCGGCGTGCCCTCCGCAAGTCCGAGTTCAGCAGCTGCCGCCGCTGTCACTCTTCCCTGCTCCGAGAATGTCGGACGGATGTCAGCGATGAGCGACCTGTCGATTCCGTAGTAGTCCAGAAGGATCTGCGCAGGAGCGTTCTCGCTGAAGTCCCACATCATTCCCTCGGAGAGTCCCGAGATGGTTGTACAGACTTCACCTGTAAGCTTCATAGCGATGTAGTCGCCCGGAAGCATTATCTTATAGATCTTCGAATATAATTCAGGCTCGTTCTCCTTCACCCAGGCCAGTTTTGACGCTGTGAAGTTGCCAGGAGAGTTCAGCAGGTGAGACAGGCAGGCTTCGTGACCGATCTCATCGAAGGCTTTCTGGCCGTATGGAACTGCTCTTGAGTCACACCAGATGATAGACGGACGAAGGACATTGAGGTCCTTGTCCACACACACGAGGCCGTGCATCTGATATGAGATTCCAATAGCCTTGATGTCTTTCGGGTCCGCTGCGGAGGCAGCAAGAACATCAGCTGTGGCAAGCTTAAGGTTCTCCCACCAGGAAGATGGTTCCTGCTCTGCCCAGCCTGGCTTGTTGGCGATGATCGCCGCCTCTGATTTAGGATAAAATGCCGAAGCGACGCATCTGCCGCTCTGGGCATCGACGAGGCTCGCCTTTACTGACGAGCTTCCGATATCATAACCAAGTAAATACATATCACAAGTTTCGCAAGTGTAGAATTATTGATAGTGAAGGTTGGTGAGACTTGCGAAACTTTTACCCACCGCACCTTCTATGTTTACGTTACCCTCCTCCTAAATCCTCCTCCTCGGGAGGAGGACTTACTATCGACCGAAGGTCTCAAAACAAGGTACTTTCGCACCTGCGAAAGTTAAGTTATAGTTTGAGCGTTATCAGTTATCCTTACAAATATAAAATTTATCTGTGAGATTTCATTCATCTGGGGGAAAGGTTCTGACATCTGTTACATTTATGATAAACTATTTTTCAAATTCGATAGAAACAGATGCAGGTTTAAGGCCATCAGAAGTGGCTGTAAGCTTGGTTCTACCCTTTTCCGCCGCCTCAAGTACCACAAGGCACTTTCCATAGAAAGCCTTACGCTTGTTGTCTTTGAAACGTTCCATCGAAACCGGGTTGCCGTTATCAGTTCCGACAATTTCCGCTCCGGAAGACACCTCGAACTGCACAAGATTGTCAGCGTATGGACAGAGATTGCCGTCCTTGTCAAGGATCTCCACAGCGACGTATGCCAGAGCATCATCAGCGACGCCGTCGCCATATTTCTTGGCCGAAAGCCTTATCTTCGCCGGCTCCCCTGCCGTACGTATAGTCTTGGAAGCGACCTGCTTTCCATCCTTGCGTGCCACGACCTCAACGCAGCCAGGCTCATAAACCGTACGCCATACGGTGTGCAGAAAGTCATCGGTCTTCGACCTCACGCCCTGCGAGCGGCCGTTTACGAACAATTCCACTTCATCGGCATTGTTGTAATAGCACCACAGATCCACCTCCTGACCCGGAGTCCAGTTCCAATGAGGGAAAAGATGAAGAACAGGCTCGTCTGTCCACTCTGACTTATAAAGATAGTATACATCCTTAGGGAATCCTGCCAGGTCCACAATGCCGAAATAAGAGCTGCGTGCAGGCCAGCCATACGGAGTAGGCTCACCGATGTAGTCAAAACCGGTCCAGACGAACTGACCGCTTACGAAGTCATTGTCACGTACAAGCTTGAGGGTCTCTTCGTGAGTATTTCCCCAAGGCGCGTGGCAGTTGTCGTAAGATGAGCAGGAGAAGGACGGATCATAATACGGGATGTCCCATCTGTCAGGGCAGATGACCATACTGTCGCTCGGCATCACATAATAGCCGCGGGTCATAAGTGCAGAGTTGCTCTCTGTGATGATGAAAGGCTTTCCAGGGAAATGCTTAGGAACATCTGCAACATTCTGATTATGATAGTTATAGCCAATAATGTCAAGCGCTCCGCTGCGGAAAAGATGGTTATAAGGATTCGGTTCATTACAACCTGCTGTGACAGGCCTTGACGGATCAAGCGCACGTACCATATCAGCAAGTTTCTTTGTAAGAAGCGAATTTACGCTCATTCCCTCCCCTTCCTTGGCAAGCATATCTGCAGAATGGCCGAAGTTAAGGATGAGATTGGCCTCAGCAAGGCTGAGAGTGTCTGCAGCAGCATCTGACCACTGCTCAAGTACTTCATTTCCGATGCTCCACATAAAGATTGACGGATGATTGCGGTCGCGGAGGATGAAATCGGCCAGGTCGCGCTCGTGCCACTCGTTGAAATGACGCGAGTAGTCATAGGTAGTCTTCCTCTTTCTCCACATATCAAACGCTTCGTCCTGAACGATGAAGCCCATCTCGTCACAGAGATCAAGCAACTCCGGAGCTGGTGGATTGTGAGAAGTACGGATCGCGTTGCAACCCATCTCCTTCATAATTTCCAGCTGACGTCTCGCAGCATTCTTATTGAAAGCAGAGCCGAGACATCCGAAGTCGTGGTGCAGGCACACACCGTTGATCTTCACAGGCTTTCCGTTAAGGGAGAATCCCACCTCCGGACTGAAGAAGAAATGCCTCAGACCTGTCTTTGTCTCCACCCTGTCTAGAAGCTTGCCTTCAGCAGTCGCGATCTCAGTCACAAGAGTGTAAAGATACGGATCATCAATGTCCCAAAGACGAGGTTCCGAGATTCGCACCATCTGTTCCTGAGCCCCCAGATCAGTTAGTTTATATTTATCCTCAACAGATCCTGCAACCCTGCCGTCAGCATCAAGGGCTATCTGTCTGAGAACGACCTCATCAAGACCCTGGTCATCGCAGACAATGTCTGTCTGTACAAAGAGAAATCCCTCGTGAAGTTCGCCAAGTTCATCACAGGAAGCACTCTGAAGATAAGTCAGCTTAGGTTCTGCAAAGACTCCATACGGAGCCACTCTCACCTTGCCGGTCTTTGTAAGCCACACATTACGATAGATTCCACATCCGGAATACCAACGGGAATTAGGCTGCTCCGAGTTATCTACACGGACAGCCACCACATTCTCGGCATCCCACTTAAGAAGCGGAGATATATCATAACCAAAGGATATATATCCATACGGACGTACGCCAAGGCTGACGCCGTTGACGAACACCTCCGCATTCATATATACACCGTCAAAATCCAGTCTCCACACTCTTTCCGCCTCTTCTGCAGGTGCAAAGAATGTCTTTCGGTACCAGCCGATTCCGCCCGGGAGGGCACCGCCACCGGTTCCCGATGGATTCTCCGGGCTGAAGTCGCCCTCTACAGCCCAGTCGTGCGGCAATTCAAGCTGACGCCAGTCGGAGTCGTCATAAGACGGATCAGAAGCCTCAGCCACATCCCCCAGATGGAATCTCCAGCCATCATTGAAGTCCAGGACCTCTCTAGGAGAAACAGCACTGCTGCACCCTGTCATAAGGATGCAGCAGAATATAAGATTAAGCAGATTTCTCATAACTATTAAAGGACAACCTTCATAGAAAGTCCGTTGTAAGTCACAGTCTGAGTCTTGCCTACGCCGTTCTTAGAGACAGGGATGATGTTGAAGGTCCTCTCCTGAAGCATTCCAGGGAACTCTCCCTGACGCTCCTCAATAGAGAGAAGTCTCATCCTGTCGTCATATTTGAACTCGATCATCGAGTACAGACCCTTCTCGTAATTGTAGTTTACATTCTCGTCCTCATAGAGGGTGAACTCACCGTCTGCACCCATATACACGTAGAGGTCGATCACATCAGCAGGCTTCTGGTCTGTCCACTGGATCTCAGGACCGCAAGGAACAATAGAACCGGCGCGGACATAGAGAGGCATTCTGTCATATGGGGCCGCAACTGTCCTTTCGGCACCGCCAGAGAGGAACTCGTTGGTGTAGAAGTCGTACCAGCCCTCACATTCAGGGAAATAAACCTCGCGCGAGCGCGCACCGTACTCATATACAGGAGCAACGAGGAATGAAGGACCGAACATATAGGTGTCGCCGATGTTCTCGACCTTCTTGTCAGCGAGGAAGTCCATCACCAGCGGACGCATAATTGTATAATCCTCAAACCAGGTCATACCTGCCAATGAGTAGATGTAAGGCATAAGGGTATAACGGAGTTTTGTGTAATATACGATAGACTCATATGCCGGATGTCCTTCTGGAGCGATCTCCCAAGGCTCGCGGAAAGGATACTGACCGTGTGCACGGAAGAGCGGACAGAATGCTCCGAACTGGAACCAGCGAGTGTTGAGCTCACGCCACTCCTTCTGGTCTGCATTCTCGCGACCTGTACGGTTGAAGATTTCCTGACCAGCTACGAATCTGTTCTCTACACAGAAACCTCCGATGTCCATTGTCCAGTAAGGGATACCGCTGATCGCGAAGTTCAGACCTGCAGAGATCTGTGCCTTCATATCCTCCCAACGTGTTGCGATGTCACCGCTCCAAGTTGCTGTAGAGTACCTCTGAAGACCTGCAAAGCCGCTTCTTGTAAGGAGGAAGACGCGCTTGTCAGGATCCACGCCACGCTGTCCGTTGTAGATTGCATCAGCATTTACGATAGAGTAGGTGTTGAAATACTCTGTCGAAGAGCCGAGGGCTGTAGGTCCGCAGAGTGCCTTTCTGTAGTCCATATCAGTACAGTCGCGCACGTTAGGCTCAGAAGCGTCCATCCACCACGCATCGATACCGAGCGGATAGTAATGGTCGTACATCTGTTTCCAGAAGAGCTCACGCGCTCCCTTTGCATATGCATCATAGAAGCCATAGAGATAGCCCTGGCCGATCCAGTCGCGTACGCCGTCCTCATTGGCCTTGTTGTACATCCATCCCTTGTCGTTGAGTTCCTTGTAGTGCTCTGTGTTCACGTAGAACTTAGGCCACACAGAAATCATCATTCGGCCGCCCATATTATGGATAGAATCGACCATAGCCTTAGGATCAGGGAAACGTGCGGGATCGAACTCGTGGCTTCCCCACTGGTCTTCTTCCCAATGGCTCCAGTCCATCACGATGTTGTCGATAGGGATGTTTCTCTTGCGGAAGCCCTCAAGCGCCTGGATCATCTCTGTAGAAGTCTTGTAGCGCTCACGGCTCTGCCAGTATCCCATAGCCCACTTAGGCATAATCTGAGCCTTTCCGGTGAGGGTTCTGTAACCCTTGATGATCTCATCCATATCATCACCGGCAACAAAGTACCAGTCCATCTGCTTGCTCATCTCACTCCACCAAGAGTGCTTTGCCTGCTCTACAGGATCCACCACGTCATAGACTCTCAGGCCACAGTATGACACGCCTCCGTCTGGCTGCCAGTCAATACAGATAGGAGTCTTCTCCCCTGCCTTAAGGTTGACTGTAAACTTATATGAGTTAGGGTTCCAGGCTGTTCTCCAACGCTCTGGAACAACAACCTCACCTCCAATAGTAACGGTAGTATAACCAGCATAATAAAGAATAAACTGGTAGTCACCTGTCTGAGAGGCCTCGATACAGCCCTCATACTTTACGTTTGAACCATAGAACTGGAAGTCCTCTGGAAGATTGACAACACGTGTCATCTCAGGAGCCACAAGATACTCGAAGTAAAGCTTTGGTTCTTCGCGTACCAGGGTCTCGCCACGCATTGGTGTGTAAGTTCCTGTCAAAGTACCTTTTTCTCCAGTCTTTGAGTACAGAGTAAACACGTCGCCCAACTGCTTGTAATCCTCCGGGTTACCGAAACGCATAATCGAGTAGCTGTCCATCAGGACGCCATAGCCCTTGTTGGACACGATAAACGGCACTGACACCTTGGTATTGTACTGGAAAAGCTGCTCGTTCTTTCCCTTGTAGTTGAACTCGTCAGCCTGATGCTGTCCAAGGCCGTAGAATGCCTCGTCTTCAGGAGACTCAAACACCTGACGGAAAGAATAGCCGTGTGTTCCTTCCACTTCAATCGGTTCGAACGACTTTCCACCACCGTTCTGCTCGGCAAGGATTACGTTACCTTCAAGATCGGTAAACCACACTTCACCTGTAGCTGTGCAGACATTTGCTTTCACGGCAGAAGTTGCTACAGTCACGGTCTCACTGTTCTGCTCGACTGTAAACGGAGTCTTTTCCTCAGAAGGAAGAACTACAAGACTCTCAGGATCAGCAAATCTCTTCTCCGGTGTAGCTGAAACACGGATGAGTTTCTCTCCTACAACCTCAAGGCGCACCAAAGCAGGTCCGTTCTCTGCAGGAGACTGGACTTTCACCGTAACGCCGTTTTCATTTTGCTTCACTGCACCTGTACACGCGGTCAGAGCCATCGCGGCCAAGGCAATAAATAGGGTTAGTTTAGTTTTCATAAAATAGTGTTATTTGAATTTAAGATTATTCAGTATACATATAGATTTCTCTTTCACTTCCGAGCTGAATTTCAGGTATATGGCGTGTTTACCGTCCATCTTTCCAAGCTCAGGCACGGCAATCTCCAGATCGACAGCCTCTGCCGGCATATCTTTCTTAAGGTCAATGCTTCCCAGAACCACACCTCCCTGAGATGTCCAAGGTCTGTCAGCCATCACTGTAATCGTTCCATCGACACCCTCCGGCACCACATTGAGGATCAGCTTGAGATTCCTGCGGCCGTGAGTCTCAGTAAAGTTGAAGTACTTGTAGCCTACAATCGAACCGTCAGTGTTGTTCACAATCTGATTGGTGTTGTTTCTAAGTGCGTACGGAGCCTCGAACTTATCTTCTGTACCATAACCTGAAGCAATGTAGGATCCGAAGAAAATATTGTTCGGGTACTCGTGTATTGCCACCTTCGGTCCTGTGTACCAGCACGCTACAGCTGCAGAGTGCGCTTCAAGAGGATTCAGGCCGTTCAAGGAGAATCCTTCCGAGTTGTACTCGCCTTCAGAGATCTCGACCTTGCCTCCTTTACCCTTCTCGACCTTGACGGTAATAGGAGCTACCATAGCCTGACGGGCATACTCATTTGTACCGGTCTGCCTGTGATAGAACACATACCACTGGTCCTTTATCTGGCATATTCCTCCGTGAGTGTTTCCAGCGACATATCCGGAAGCAATCACATTGCCGTTTTCATCGATTTCGCGGCCACGGCCGTCAATGATGGTACCACCGTAGGTCCAAGGGCCGAGAGGGCCGTCGCCGTAGGCGTAGGCCAATGTATAATTCGACGCAGGGAGGCCGAATTCGCCGTCAAGAGTCACGCGGCTGTACACAAGGACATATTTGTCCTCAATCTTGCGCATCGATGAAGCTTCGAAGAAGCGGAACACATCCTCATCGGTCTTGCTGCTGGAAATCATATCTGTAATGATCTGAGTCCCCTCTTTAAGTGTACACATCGTATTCGGGTCAAGCTCAGCGGCATATGAGCACTCAAATCCCCAGTAGCCGTATACTCTGCCGTCATCATCCACGAAGACAGACGGGTCAAACTCCAGGATTCCCTCTGTCCACGACGGATTCTCCTTGCTCCAGTTGCACACTTCGAAAGGTCCGTCCGGGCGGCGGCTCTTCGCGATGAGAGAGCGTCTTCCGAACTCCATATCGTTAGGGAAAAGATAGTACATCTTGGTACCGTCAGCCTCGATCTTCTCAGCCACATCAGGGGCATAAAGGACATCAGAAAGTCCTTTATCATTCAAAGGTTCGCCAAGAGCGTTCTCCTTGACACGCAGGATCTCACCGTCATAGCGCCACTCATTGAGATTGTCAACAGAAGCCGACCACACGACAAGCTCACGTCCGCAGTAGCCTGTGATCATCGAATCGTGCGAGCCATAGACATAGACCCTGTACTCACCTGGTCTGTCAGGATCCTCAAATATATAAGGCTCTCCGTCAGGAGTATGCTCCCACATCGGAAGATAAGGGTTTCCTACGGTAGAGGGAACCTCATCTCCAGATGGAGCGCAGGCTGTCAAGGCGACAAATGTCGCAGCCACAGCAAGTTTCAGTGCTTTCATATATTAATATTTTACGTTATACACCTTGTTCCAATCTATCTCGGAAGTGCTCTGAGCGACAGGGACGTGAGGAATCACACTTCCCTTCTTTACCAGGATCACACAAGGGATGTCGCCTGCGGCAATCTTATGCCAGCCGGCAGCATAGGACTTCTTTGTCTGATAATCCACCCATCTGCCTTCTGGAAGATACACATATCTCGAATCCGAGTCCTCGAATAACGGAGCTACAAGTATGTCAGAACCAAATAGATACTGGTCGTCAATTGTCCAAACTGAAGGGTCGTCCGGGTACTCCACAAGCATTGCACGAAGCATAGGAAGTCCGTTCTCGACACATTCACGAGCCTGCTCGACCACATAAGGCATAAGCTTGTACTTCAGCTCGGCACTCTGCCTGAATGCATCTGTAAAGCTCTCATTATAAAGCCAAGGCTCTGTCGGAGGAGCACCGTGAGCTCTGGTGTGCGATGTAAGGAAGCCGAACGGCAGCCATCTGCGATAAAGGTTTTCAGGAGTACTCTGAACAAAGCCTCCGATGTCGTGGCTCCAGAAAGAGAATCCGCTCAAGCCGAATGAAAGTCCGCAACGCAGAGTCGCAGCCATTCCCACATCCGTGTTCGAAGCGTCACCGCCCCAGTGCAGAGGGTATCTCTGAGAACCTGCCCACGCACTTCTGGCCCACATTATATGCTCGCCTGTAGTCTTTGCAGTAATCTCAGCTACAGCTTTGTTATATCTCAAAGGATAGATGTTATGCTCATAAAGACCTGTCCTGCCGGAAGCATAGAGGCCTCCAAGAGGAGCACCTTCTCCGAAGTCCACCTTGATGGCGCCGACTCCCATCTTCAAAAGCACCTCAAGCTTGGACTGGTACCAGGCCACGGTCTCAGGGTTGGAGAAATCAAGGACAGCATCCTCGAAAGGCATTCCTCCTTTAGCATTCTTTACATACAATCCCTTCTCTATCAACTCCTTGTAATAGTTGTTATGAGGGGTAAAATACGGAAGCTGCCACAAAGATATATGGAAGCCCTGTGCCTTAAGATCGTCAATCATCTTCTGGGCATCAGGGAAGCGCTCAGGATCAAACTTGTAGTCACACTCCCAATCTGTAGTGAACCAACCTGTATCGAGGTGGATCACATCTGAAGGAATCTGATGTTTCCTGAGGTTGTCAGCAACGTCATATGCCTCAGCCTGAGAGAAATAGCTGATTCGGCTCATCCAGGTACCGAAGCTCCACAGAGGCGGCATCTGAGGCTTGCCGACCACGTCGGTATATTCATCAAGAATAACCTTCGGCTCGCCGAAGAATATGAAGAAGTCCATAGTCTCGTCTTCCATAAAGAGCTTCAGCGACTGCGCGTGAGACTGTCCGAAATCGCAGGTCACAGGCGCAGATGTATGCATAAATATACCATATCCTCTGTTGCTCATAAAGAATGGTACAGGCTTGTACATATCAGGAGTCTCCGGGCTCTGTGGGTCTGTCACGAAAAGATTGAGCTTCTGACCGACCTTGTTCAAGGCTGTCGAAGATTCTCCACAGCCAACAATTCTCTCGTACGGATGAAGAGCAAAGACAGGATTTATGCTTCTTCTGTTATCCGAAGATCTTCTGATGAACTGGAAAGGCAGGGTCCTCACCTGGGTGGAATCATTGTCAGAGAGGGTGCGGGTGTCTGTCATCAGATTTCCGTCAGCGTCATAAAGGACAATACGGAAAGGGTTGACTGCCAATGCAATGCTGCCATACTCGCTGGTCCATCTATGCTCGAGTCCATTGAAGCTGTAGGCCCAGTTCTGTCCGACAGCAGGCTGGCCGTCTGCAAGCATTACAGAAGGCTGCTCCGGAATGATCACAGGCGATGTGTAGATCCTGATTCGGGCTGTTCTCGGACTCACGAAATCTATCTTGAAAGGAAGATTCGGGTCATTGTCGTACTCTGGCTCAGGGAAATCAAGCATCTTGAGAGGCTGTACAGCCGTCACGGTCGTATTGAAGGCCTGACGTGCAAAGAGGCTGTGCCTTTTCCAGTTTATACGGCCGGAAGCATCTGCCGGATCCACATCGCACACGGAATCTGCAAAGAAATAAGTATGCGAATAATCACCGAAATCCTGTCCGACATCATATGTCTGACTCTGAAGATAAGGCGGTTGGGCATAGGCGCATACGGCTACCGATATACCCAGAATAATGGTCAGGATCTTTTTCATATCTTTAACATTTATCGTCTCTGAATGAATTCTGCCTCAAAAGGCGGGATGATTACTTCTTCTTTGTAAGTCTTGCCGGTGAGGACACCTTTCGCCTTGCCGGAAATCTTTATGGTCTGCTCCTTGTCTGTAGTATTGAGATAGAGGCTGTGCTTATCATCAATATCACGGGCCATCACACCTTGAGGCACATCAGGACCCTTGGTAATGCCCAATTCATCAATCAGCATATCCATTATCTCACCGCTGAGGCCTGCTCCGGAAGGCAGTGCAAGATAATATGCCTTTCCCTTTCCGTACTGGTTGCAGGTAAGAGCGACCGGCGAATCCGGAAGGCTTATGATGTTGGCAAGGACTGAAGCTGAAGTAGGACAGACTACATCATACCTTACAGATTCGGCCTTCACATTCTTGCCGTTGATACTGACTGTCAAAGAATTGCCCTCTGAGCCATCCACTGAAATCTCATTCATCACAGCAGTTTCCTCATATGACGCGACACGTATACCGAAGACATCGCTGAGGTAGCCTGGTCTTGTGGTGGCAAACACCTTTCCGGTCTGATCTGTGACTGCCGAATTGGAAGTCATAAGGACACATCCTCCTTCCTGTACATATCGGCGTATCTTATCTGCAGTTTCTTTAGTCATAACAGTCATTCCCGGTATGACCAGAAGTTTATAATCCAGAGAACTTCTGTCTATATCGATCATCCTGCTGTCGATATTCCTGTATATGAACTGGTCAAAGATCTTCTGGATCTGCTGCTCGTGGCTTTCAGGAAATGCCGCAGAGGCAATGTGCGAATCAAAAGAATAGGCCATCGCAATCTCCGCTTTCAGCTTGTAAGGGAAATATTCCTCAATCTTCTTGAATTCTTCTGCAATCTGCTTATACTCAAAGTATTTGCGGTTAGGAATGTCATCCCAGTCAAGCATTCCCTGAAGGTATTGTTCTTCACCTCCGTGCATACTCTGCCAGGTCCAGCCACATACCAGCTGGTTACCATAAAGAAGAGTCGCATAAGCTGCTTTACGGATGGATCCAGGCACCGCTGTCATAGTAGTGAACTCAGTACACCAGAAAGGCGTCTGCGCCTCAAACTGCACACGGGTGATTCCGAAGACATTGTCCATCACTCCCCAATTGGTCTTCAAGGAATTTCCTGGATAAAAACCGAATCCGTTCCTTGTCATCTTTCCGGAGTATACGATAGGCACATAATCGAAATACTTCTTGCCGCTGTAGTACCAGGCGTTAGTGTTTGTATGCACTCCTGGCGCGTTCTTATTTACAATATCCAGGAATCTGTCATAAAAACCTCCAACCTCATCAGAGACAAAACGTCTGAAGTCGAGTTTTCTCTCCGGAGCTCCTGAGCCATATGCCTGAGGAAGACCTATCTCGTCCCAATCACCCACCTTTCTGGACCATCGCTGACCGTCCCAAGCCTCATTCAACGTCTCCAGGTCGCCGTACTTTTTCTGAAGCCACTTGATGAAACGCTGGCGCACTGTCTCGGAATACGAGATCGGACCATCACCGGGCTCATTGTCGATACCGAAGGCCATAAGAGCGGGATGAGAAGCATAACGCTTTGTCATCACATCCACAAGACGGTATGCATATTCCTGAAAATGAGGATCTCCCATATCTTCCATATAACGATGGTTCGAATAGAGATGATTTCCGTTCTCATCAACTATATCGATCGAAGGATACTTCTTATGAAGCCATAATGGAGCCGGACGGGTAGGAATGTCCAGTATCACACCTATACCTGCTTCAGCAAAACGGTCCATCACCACATCGAACCATTCGAAGTCGAACTCGCCCTCCTTCGGCTCATAGCTGTCCCAAGCAAGATGTCCCAGGCGGACACAAGTGAAGCCGGCTTCTTTCATAAGCCTGATGTCAGTCTCTATCTTTGTCAGGTCCTTGTCATCGTGAGGATGGTAATTCGCCCCGACATAAAGCTGGCCGTAGACCGCCATCGGAACAAGAGCCAGAAGAAGTGTCAATATCTTTTTCATTCGGTGATGAGATTGAATTCAGCGTAGCCGATGTTTGTACTGTTCTCAGTATTTGCAAATGCATTGAACCTTACGAAGCGGGCCTTGCAGACTGGGAATGTCTTGGTCTGTTCCACCGGATTGTTCTTTATGTTCGAGAACTCTCCTTGTGACATCACCTGCCAATGTCTTCCATCTGCAGAAACTTCAAACGAATAATGTGTAATGATGCCAGGACCCCAGATATAAGGATCAGGAAGATATTTGAATCCCTTGACATTCAAGCTATTGCCAAGGTCAATAGTCAATGGGACCGGAAACTTGCCGTTTCCATTCTGATGCCAGGCAGAAACAGGATCTCCATCAAACAGTTTCTCTGTTTCCTCGGCTCCGATTACCTTCCAATCAGTTCTCGGAAGGTCGAAAGATGCAGAAGTCACAGGACTTGACTTGCGGGATGCAGATTCATATGCAATTGCCTTGACCTCTATCCTACCATCAGTTTCAAAAGGCCCTTCATATTTAAAGGAAGCAGTTGTCGGAACACTGCCGTCAAGGGTATAATAGACTTCAGACTCGGAATCAGCAGGATGTATTGACACCTTTCCATCCTTATGCCTCCAGACAGCAGGGGCATCAAGGATCTGAGGGGCACGGTAAACCTCGATGTTGGAGATCACCGGGCAGGCGCGGCTGTCCGCAACAGTAAATCTTATATATCGTGAATATACAGTCGGAAAATAAAGGATACGTTTGTAGCCTATGGTTGTGGCATCCATTATCTTCTTCCACTGCCCGTCCTGCTCATATTCAATGGTAAAACTGCGCACACGCTGACCCAGACGTATATACTCCTGCACAAGGAATCGGTTGAAAGACATTTCCTTACCTAGATCGAGGGTAATGGAACCTGTTTTATCCCCGTCCTCTACAGTCCAATATGTCTCTGACTTTCCGTCCGTAACCTTAGGAGCAGCGAACCTGCGGCTATTGCCTCGTACCTTGTCGGAAGACGCGCCGACCTTATAAGCGATATTATCGGCAAAAGCTTCTTCCCTTGCCTGAGCAAATGCCTTAAGTCTCTCTTCATCAAGAGGATGTATCAGGCCATTCGGCATTATAGGGACATTCAGCAACAGAGTTGCATTGCGTCCTACAGAATGGTAATATGTCTCCATCAGTTTAGGTACTGTCTTGACCTTTGTGTTCTCACTTTCGTGATAGAACCACTCGGGGCGGATGCTGGTATTGACTTCTGCACAGACCCAGGAATCACCACCTTCCAGTCCATAATGAAGCATTCCCCACTCTACATTTCCTTCCTTATTGAGCTGGCTCCAGTTGGTCTCTCCTACGAAGCCTGCTTCTGTACCGACCCAGCGCAGGTCTCCCCTGTCGCCTCCATCATTCCAAATCAGGATGCCTGGTTGGAGTTCACGAGCCATTGCAAAGGTGTCCTTCCACTGATAATATGTCTTGGCATCGATATTTCTGGTCTCATATGCTCCGCCATAATATCCTGTTCCACCCTGTGCCCCGTCAAACCAAGTCTCGAAGATCGGGCCGTAATTTGTCAGAAGCTCACGGAGCTGATTACGGAAATACTCCACATATTCCGGAGTGCCATAATAGGGATGATTTCTGTCCCAAGGCGAGAGATACACACCGAATTCCAATCCATATTCCCTGCAAGCGTCTGCCAATTCTCTGACCACATCGCCCTGTCCATCTTTCCAAGGGGTGTTCCTGACTGAATATTCTGTATATTCAGACGGCCACATACAAAAGCCGCAATGATGCTTTGCAGTGAATATGACACCTTTCATACCGGCTTCCTTGCATATGCGCGCCCATTGGCGACAATCCAGACTGTCAGGGTTGAAGAGTTCCAGAGCCTCGTCGCCGTACCCCCAGGACTGGTCTGTGTAGGTGTTCAGGGAGTAATGGATGAATGCATAGTACTCCATCTGCTGCCAGCGCAACTGATTCTCTGATGGAACCGGATACATAGGTTCAGGCCCTGCAGGTGCCGCACAAGCGGCCATAAGCATTGCCATAACAGAGCAAGTCAGTGAGTTGAACAGTTTTCTCATAAACAGTCAGTATTATTTCTCAGGATAACGCGAGTTCAGGAAGGTGCCGAGGGTGGTTTCCTTGCCTACATTCTTTGCCATCTGGCGGGTGCGGGCGATGTGTTTCTCACGGAGCGCAGCTGCCTCGTCTTTTTTACCTTGGGCACGAAGGCTGCTCACCTGCAGATTGTACTGCTTTGTAAGGTTCTTCCACACCTGGAGAGAGTCGTTCTGAGGCGTACCACGGCCGCTGCTCACCTCACCGATTGTAACAAAGGTTTCGCCCGGCTCGGTCACCACCAGAAGGTTCTCATTGCCCAGACGCTTGAATCTTTCGATCCTTATGTCTGCTATTCTCTCTTCCGTACCACGGAATTCGAACATCTGGTTGCTGATATATACAGAATCGATTGTCTCCTTTGTAGGATTTTCAAGTGGTACCAGGAAGACCTGAGCACCCTCGAGGTCAGGGTTGCTTACTGTTCCGTAAATGACATATCCCTTGTCCTGTTCTGCACAGGACGCCAGCAAGGCTGTGCCGGCAAGCAATGTAAAGACTATTTTTTTCATTCTTTTATTCTTACTTGTACTCGTTCATCTGAAAAAGCTTCCTTATAAGCTCCCTTTATCTTGAAATCTACTTTTTCCTTTGTAAAGTCAGGGACATTGAAGGTGAACAATGTCTTATGATAGAAAGACGGATCCTTCTGCGGAAGGAGGAATGGCTTGGAAGCGTTTCCGTCTTCATCAATCTCAGCTACATATATACAAGAATACAGGCTGTCGCCCCTGCGGCTGGCAAACAGGATCCAATGAGAGTCCGAACTCCAGTTATGGAAACTCTCGCTATATGATGAATTTGCTCTTTCCAGAGGGTGCGTACTGCCATCTTCCAGATCCAGAAGCCAGAGATCAGCGTCCTTATGATTGATCGGGAAGTTTCCGAAATCTGCATAGGAATACAAGATCCATCTGCCGTCATACGAAGGACGAGGGAAGGTGACACTCTTTCCCAATGCTGAAGCTTTGATAAGCGTATCCACCTGATCTCCAAAGCTTTCTGTGTCCTTATCGAATGCTATCGAACACAGATTATAGTGAAGGTCTTCTGCACGAGCCGGCACCTCTACCTTAGGTGCTGAACAGAAGTAAAGGGTCTTGCCGTCGCTTGAGAACACAGGATAAGTCTCAAAATCCTCCGTCCTGAGCAATGGATTCAAGAGGAATTCATCGGTATTTACATTGTGCACAACGACATCGGAAGCTTCATCATACACTTCGATGTACCTTTCATTATTACCTGTCCAGAAAAGCTGGCGGATGATATTGTTCGAATGTGCGATATACTCTCCAGAAGGGTGCCAGTACGAATAGGCAGTACGGCCTATTGTCTTGTCAGTCTTTGTCTCCAGCCACTTTCTCTGGCCATCTCTCTGCACGACTGTAGCTCCGTGCTTTCCTCTGAGGTGGAAGAGGAACTGGTCCGGACTTGTGGCATTGGCTGTGTGGCAGCCCATACACTGTCCTGGAAGAAGAGTACCTTCAAGAATAGGCTCCTCATCAAAATTATGTATATTCCTCTGGTAGATGCCTATCCTGCTGTAAGTCTCGTATCCTGGTGCGAACTTGCGGTAAGTCATTCCGTAATCATCTAACGGATACTCACTTACAAAAAACATAAACGAACGGAACTGTTCCCACTTTCCATCCTTGAAACCTGCCACAGTGACTGCCAGAGTGTCTCCGACATTGGCCTCAGTAAGCTTATGCCATTTGTCTACATTGAAACCGGCATAGCTTCCCTTGGCAGTTATGCTGCGGCCCTGCCTGTCACTGACCTTCGCATAGACTTTGGAATATTCTTCCGGAAGATCGAAATTCAAAGGCGCGACTCCGGCCGGAACGGTCACACCTATATAATCCGGGAAGATCTGCGGCAGTTCTTCACGGAGCACTGTCTCGCGCGAACACGAGATCGACAGCAGGCTAATTGCCGTGAGCGCTGCCAGTAGATATATTTTCATTACTCTTGTCATAATTTTTCAAGACTGTCCAAGCTTGATAATACCAGGCTGCCATAACATTGTTCCTGTTCTGACTATAAAGAATCGCCAGCATCTTATCCATCTCCGGATAAAAATAAAGGAAATCCTCCTTGTTACGCACAGACTGAAGATAAGCATATATAGGATCAGAGGCTATCGCCCCCTCATTATGTATATATGTCCTTGCATTTTCCGCCCATCCTCTGTAGAAAAGGCTGTGGCTAAGGATATCGAGATACTTCTGAGCTACATCGTAACGGCCGTTAAGTATCTGGCACTCAGCCATTCTACTCATCCAGCGGCCGCTTTTACGATTATTGATAAGTGACTCCTGGGTGTCAAAGGCATAACGTAGAGACTCATTGATCATACCAAGACGCCAGAAGACTTCACTAGATGAAGAATTTGAGATGAAATCCCTGATGTTAGGAAGGATGAGTCCTCTTGTGCCGAACTGCTTGAAACGCGGCAATTCGCTTCCTCTGCCACTCATAAAGAGAGCAAGATTCACACTCACACTTCCAAGCTCAGAATTGGGCTGGTACTTCTCAGCGCGCTTTATTATGCCCTCCCAGTCTTCGTGCCTTACCATCTGGTCATATGCTATAATCTCAGCAACATCCTTCTGATAGTTCTGCTTAACTCCATAAATGCCACCTACAGCAATAAGCACCGCTGCAGAGACACTAAGGGCAGTCTTAGGCTTAGGAAGAGAGTCTGCAAACACCGGAATAAGGATTGTGACAGCCGCAACAATATGCTGCATAAAAGGGATATCCGACAGGTGCCTGTAGTAGTTCACCCCAAAAACAACTTTCATCCAGGTGTACTGCTCCATATAAGTCCACTTGGCAACCAGAATGGCCATAGCCGAGACTGCGATAAGCAGGATTCCTTTCCAGTTCATTTCACGCGCAGCTGCATAAAGAGCAAAGAGAATAGCAGCAGGTCCGATCAGCCAATAGCCGAAGAAGGTGGCTGCCACAGCCCAGATAACACCAGGATGCTTCTTGTAAAGAGCGCAAAGCTGAACAGTGATAATCAATGCCACAAGGAAGCAGAGCATCACATAGATGTCGCACATATAAATAAGCAGCAGCACCGGCGCCAGAAAACTGAGCATATACCAATCCTCCCTTCCAAGAAGGTGTGCTATGGATTTCTGAAATATAACGAAAAGAAGCGCCAGAAGAGCTTCGCCAAGATATGGGACATAGCTGAACTGCGTTATAAACTCAGCGATGTAATCCGCCAAGCCACCTGCAACAGAAATCCTTTCAACGAAAAAATCCCAGGTAAATAGGAAAAGTTGATTCTGCTCGTGGAATCCGGTAATGTGCGGATACAGAATCAGCCAGAAAAGAAAGACAGCAATGCCAAAGACAGCTGTACTTATATGTCGGATAACCTTATTCATCCATATAAAAATTTACTCTATAGCAAATCTACAAATATACAAAAAAAGGCAGTCGCAACAAAGCGACTGCCCAATATTAAAGTATTTTAAAAATACTATTTGCGAACAAATACCCAGTGAGTGATCTCACCCCATCCACCGGATGCCTGACCTGCTGTGTAAACAAGGGTCATATTGTTTGCATCGAAGTACATAATGTCAAACTCAGTGACAGGAGTACCACCGCCGTTGATCATCCAAGGGAAGAGGAGAGCAGGCTCAGAAGTAGTGAGCTTACCGAGCTCCCAACCTGCTGCGCCACGACCTGCACCTGAAGCATAGTCATTCATCACAGCTGTCCACTCGCCACCGCGAACCTTAGATCCGTCTGGAGCATAAGTAGTGACTGTGTTGCCTTCGAATACCATATATGCCTCTGAAGACTCGTCACCTGTAGCAGCACCACCAGCGTGAGCCACCTGGTCAACAAGCTCGTCACCTGTTGCTACACCCCACCAGTTGCCATCAACTACGCCTGGAGCATTGAATGCTGCACCGGCACCACCGTGTCCACCGTTACCATAACCGTTTGCACCATATGTCCAAGTACCCTCGATTGTAAGTGGGTCTGGTGAACCGCCGATAAAGCTCCAGTGAGTGATCTCACCCCAGCCACCGGCTGCCTGACCTGCTGTGTGAACGAGAGTCATTGCCTGTGGAGTAAGGTACATAATGTCGTACTCTGTAACAGGAGTTCCGTTGCCATTTACCTTCCAAGGGAAGAGGAGAGCAGGCTCAGAAGTAATGAGCTTACCGATCTCCCAACCGCTTGCGCGTGAAGGGTCATAGTTCTTAACCTCGAACTTACCGCTACGGATAGCCTCACCTGTTGGTTTGTATGTAGTAACTACGCCGTCCTCAGAGAAGACCATATAAGCACCGTTAGCCTCGTCACCGTAAGCTGTACCGCCTGAATGTGCAAGCTGGTCCATAAGGGCATCAGCTGTCTCGCAGCCCCACCACATTCCGTCAATTACGCCAGGAGCGTTGAATGCCGAACCTGCACCAGAGTGGCCTGCATTACCATAAACTGTTGCTGGAGCCCACTTCCAAACCTTCTGACCATTGTCACTTGCGAGAATGAGCATCTCAGGTGAAAGCTCAGTAGGAGGAGTAACCTTGAAATTCTTAGTTGCCTCAGTAAATGTACCATCTGCATTGATGAGACGGAAAACAAGATTCATCTGAGGTTCCTGACCGCGCTTTGTAGGAATCTTTACGACTCCACCAGCTCCGGTGAAAAGAGGAGAATCACCACCCTCAACGAAAACCTGTACGACACCTGCAGCAGAGTTGAACTTCAAGAAGTTTCCTGCCTCGTCTGGCTGAGTACAAGCCTCATCTGCAAACTGCTGATAAGTAATGCCGTCAGCAAGGACTGTAGATTCTACAGTATCGAATGGCTCTGGTCCGTCAATGAGAGAAGGTTCGCAAGCAGCGAAAACCATTCCCATTGCGGCTGTCATTGCTATTAATTTTATATTTTTCATAAGTAATCAAATTTTATTGCCAACCTGCAAATTCTGAATCAGTTGTTCCCCATCCTTCATTCTGCTGATACTTATACTGCTCTCCAGCTGATGCTGAAAGTGAAATCTGTGCAGATGGAAGGGCAACAAAACCTTTAGTCTTAGAGTAACGTGTGCCATAACCGCCATTGAACTGAGTAGCGTGGTTAGTACCCTTGACTCCTGAGTTGTAGCAATCTACACCGTCCTGCTTATTGAGAGCTGCTACAGCATAAGCCTCGCCGTAACGACGCATATCGCCATAACGCACGCCCTCGAAAGCGAGCTCCCAACGACGCTCGTTGCGGAGGTTCTCATCAGTAAGTGGCTTAGATGGAAGACCTGCACGTGCACGGACTGCATCGAAGCTTGCCTGGTTGCCGTTAAGCTCTGCATCCATAAGAAGAACCTCAGCGAAACGGATCATAACGAGGTCATCGATGAGATTGAGCTGCATATTATCCTCATTACCTGAAGACCATACAAGACCTGGATACATCTCATTTACATATGATTTCCAGAAGTCATTAGAATCTCCCTTACGAGCAGTAACAGGCATACACTTAGTCATATAGTAACCAGTCTCCTGAATATTAGAGTCACCACCATACTTGTAGTTCCACTTGTCTACAGAAATGATAGAAGCATCAAAACGTGGGTCATTTGGCTCAGTTGCCTTCCAGTCTGCTACAAGACTTGGGTTAACCGGACACATACCCCAACCTGTTCCGAATGGGAAGTGGTCAGCGTCGCTTGACTGTCCGCGGACTCCGCAGAAGAGAGCAGCCTGATTAGAATATCCGATAGTTGTACCCCAAGATGGCTGAGTGTTGAACTTGATGATGAACATTGCCTCTGGGTTGACGCCACGGTCGTTGTTTACATACTCGTATCCTTTACCCTTCCAAGGTGAAAGTTCGTCCTCAACGGTAACTCTGTTAGTGTAAGACCAAAGGTTGTGATACTCAGGAACAAGTGAGTAGCCAGAATTGTTCACACAGTCAGTAATTGCAGCCTGAACGTCAGCCTTTTTAAGAGTCTCACCATTAGGGAGAGTCACTTCCTCATCACCATAGAAACCTGAATAGAAGAGGTATGCGCGACCAAGAAGAGCCTGAGCACAATACTTGTCTACGTGGCCGTTACCACGGTCGATGACAGTTGAAGGCATAATGTCGGCAGCAGTCTTGGCATCCTGGAGGATCTGTCCCCAGAGAGCCTCACCGCTGATCTGTGGCTGAGTAGCATCAGCTGCAGAAGTCACAGGGCAAGGTATGTTACCGAACATCGAAGCGAGCTCGTAGTAGTACCAAGCGCGGAGGAAGTAAGCCTCACCGAGGTACTGATTGAGTGTAGCATCGTCGAGACCGCAGTTTGCAAAAGTCTCGATAGCAACGTTTGCACGTGCGATACCTGTATAACGATCCTTATAGAAGTTCTCGTAGAGATTGGCACCGAAGTTCATAAGAAGGTCGTGAGCCTGCATAGCCTGGTCGTTGGCTCCACCACCACCGAGGCAGTCATCAGAAGCTGCAAGAGACCACAGGAAGTGGTTCTGGTGCACATTGTTTCCGATAGATACGTTAAGGTTGTTATAGATACCGGTCAAGATCTGCTCCGCATCCGCCTGGTTTGCAGGGAAGTCCTCGGTAGTCTTTGACCAGTAGTTGGTTGTATCAAGGAAGCTCTCGCAAGAAGAGAGTGCCATTGCACTTACAGCGACTGCTGCGAAATATAAAATCTTTTTCATATCAGTCACTAAATTTAGAATTTGATATTAACACCAAGAATCATTGTACGAGCCTGTGGGTAGTAACCCATATCAAGACCCTTTGCCCAATTGTTTCCTGAACCACCGTCAGAACCGACTTCAGGGTCAAGACCCTTATACTTTGTAATCACGAATGGATTCTGAGCCTGTACATAAAGACGAAGCTGTCCGAATGGTGAGCTCTTCCATACTCTGTTGAAGTCGTAGCCGAGGCTGATTGTCTGGATTCTGAAGAAGTCAGCATTCTCAACGAAGAGATCTGAGTTCTGCATATAGTTGTAGTTTGTACCAGGTACGATACGTGGGTATTTGTTTGTTGTGCCCTCACCGTGCCAGTAGCCGAAGATCTCAGTTGTGTAGTTGTTGTACTGAGAGTCACCGTATCTTCTGTATGCACGGAAGATCTGCTGACCGAAGTTACCGTAACCGCTCATCGCAACGTCGAAACCATAGAGGTAGAAGCTGAGGTTAAGACCGAGGATGAAATCAGGGTTAGGGTCACCGACCATAGTCTTGTCATTTACGTCGAGGATGCCGTCACCATTGTAGTCAACGAACTTGAGGTCACCTGGCTGAGCCGGGCTTGCCATTGTCGGCTTGCCTGCTGCTGTCCACTCGTCGATCTCTGCCTGATTCTGGAACACACCGTCAGTCTTGTAAGCCCAGAAGTAACCGATAGGATAGCCTACCTGTGCACGGTAGATCTCATCGATACCCTGTACTACGTTACCAGGACCGTGGATGATACCCTCATCATTTGCGATACGGGTAATGATGTTCTTGTTGTAAGAACCGTTTACACCGAATGAGTAAGAGAAGTCCTTATTGATTGCGTCACTCCAGTTGAGTGCGAGCTCGACACCTGAGTTGCGGACGTCACCACCATTGATATAAGGAGCACCTGTTCCGAAGTGACCCATCACTGGAGCGTTAACGAGCCAGTCCTTAGTGTTCTTCTGATACCAGTCGAATGTAAGGTTGAGTCTGTTGTTGAAGAAACGTGCATCAAAACCGAGGTCGATCTGCTCTGAAGTCTCCCAAGAGATGTCAGCATTTGCAAGCTTGTCAGCGTAAGAACCTGTCTGCCAGTTTTCAAGAGCACCGTGACCGAACGCGTAACCACCGTTGTCAGGACCGATAGCTACGGTCGCAAGATACTGGAAGTTATCTACGTTGCAGTTACCGTTCTGACCCCAAGATGCGCGGAGCTTCAAGTAATCGAGAACACTCTTTGTACCTTCCATCCAAGGCTCGCTTGAAACTACCCAACCTGCAGCTACTGAAGGGAAGATACCCCAACGATGACCGCGTGCGAAGTTAGATGAACCGTCGGCACGTACGATAGCTGAGAGCATATACTTCTCATCATAGTCGTAGTTGATACGGCCGAAGAACGAAGCAAGACCCGAATCACCCCAGGTGCTTCCACCGATGCTTGAAGCATCGACGCTACCGATCATATTGCTTACATAAGCGTGGAGATAGTCGTTTGGCCAAGCACCGCCTGAGCGAGCTGCATTCACACTTTCACCGAAGCCTGAGTGCTCGAGAGTCGAACCTACGAGAGCGTCGAAGTGATTTGCCTGACCTACATTGAACTTGTAGTTCAAAGTGTTCTCCCAAGACCAGTTCCAGCCAGCAGATGCGCTCTGAGATACAGTATCAGTTTCAGAGAAAGCATAGTTGCTTGTCTTGTAAACCATACTGTAGTCACGATATGTGCTTGCAGACATTCTGTAGTTCACCTGGCTGCGGAATACGAGATCCTTGATAGGCTGGATACGGAGATTTGCAGAGAGGTTGAGAGCGTGGTTCTGGCTCTGGTTGTTACCTCTACCGCTCTTCACCATTGCTACAACAGGGTTAGCAACGTAAGCGTCGAGTGCCCAAAGGCCTGTAGCCTCAGTCTCATCATAGTCAGTGTACTCACCTGCCTCATTGTACATAGGGAGGATAGGGTTGGCTACGAGCATATTGAAAATATCATTCCAATAGTGGTTGCCGATACCGATACCGCTCTTTGTATTATAGGTATATGTCATATTCTGACCGAAAGTGATGACGTCGAGGTCACCCTTGCGGAGAATCACGTGGTCTGAGTTCATACGCACTGTTGTACGGCTGTACTTAGACTGTACAGGATAACCGAAGATACCTTCCTGAGAAGTGTTCGATACACCCATAGACATCTTGGTTCTGTCAGAACCACCCACGATGTTCACTGCGTGATTTGAATATGGAGCATTCTCGTTGCGGATAGCGTCAAGCCAGTTTGTACCTGTGAAGCTGCCGTCCATAATGCTGTTGTAGAGTTCAGGATTGAGGACGCCTGCCCAGTCGATAGGAGCACCGCCTGTGTTGACAGTCACCATATTCTGAACATCCATATACTGCTTCGCGTTAAGCATCTCAGGCATTCTCTGAACGTTCTGTACGCCATAGAATCCGTCATAAGTAACAGTGTACTTACCTGCCTTTGCCTGCTTTGTAGTCACGAGCACAACACCGTTCGCACCACGTGCACCATAGATAGCGCAGGATGCAGCATCCTTGAGAACGTCGATGCTTTCGATGTCTGATGGGTTAAGAGCGTTGATGTCACCACCTGCTACACCGTCGATCACATAGAGAGGCTGGTAAGAACCGATGGTACCCATACCACGGATAGAAACCTTGAAGCCTTCACCAGGCTGACCTGATGATGAAGTGATCTGCATACCAGGAGTTGATGCCTGCATAGCTCCGAGAGCACTTGTAGTGTTGAGCTTTACAAGGGCGTCACCCTTCACCTGTACGGTAGATCCTGTAACGAGTTTCTTCTTCTGAGTACCGTAACCTACTACTACGGTCTCTTCGAGAAGCTGTGTGTCCTCGTCGAGGATGATATTAAGACCGGTTGTCTGAGTGCCGACCTTAACGACTTTTGTTGCATAACCGATTGAAGAAACTACGAGTTCTGCTCCTGTAGGAACATAGATCTCAAAGTTACCATCAAAATCGGTAACGACACCATTAGTGGTGTTTCCCGCCTCCACTACTGAAGCCGAGATTACTGAGTTACCTGCATTGTCTAAAACGACTCCAGTCACCCTTACAGGCGATTGAGCCATCATAGAAATACAAGCTAACATCAGTACGAGAGAAGTAAAAAATTTACTCTTCATAATGGTTAGTGGTTAGTTAATAAATGGTTATGATTGATAAAGGTTATCTCAGTGTTATAAATATCAAACTCAAATATAGTCATTATTCCGAAAAACATCACATTTTTGTCAAATATTTTTCTTGACTATATCGTTGGATATATATCTTCACCCTCTTCCAAGGCCGCAATGCACTCCATTTCGACCAGCCATCCCGGCCTGCATACAGGCGCCTGGACAAAGACCGGATCGAGCATAGGCCAGCGCTCCTTGAACAGGGATGAGACTGCTGCAAAGTCAGCTGCATCCCTCAGATAAAGAATAGCGGACTTAATATCAGCCAGCCCTGCACCCGCTTCTGACAGAAGAGCAGAAATGTTCTCCATCATCCTCACTGTCTGACTTCTGACGTCTCCCTCAAACAAGATCCTGCCTTTGTTGTCGATGCTGGCTGTGCCGCTTATGAAGATGTGCTTCCTGTCACCATAGGAGATACTGGTTCCCCTCTCGAATGTTACACCGTATTCATATGTAGGATTCAGATGATCCTTTGCATAAAGGTACTGCATCTGGCCCTGCTTCAAGCCTTTTACAGCATAAGCATCCATCACGACGACCTTGTTATAATCGGGATGCGATCCCTGGATGCCTGTACTTGCTATGTAATGGGTGTCAGCTGTAAGTCCCACAGTATCAAAGTAGTTACGCCTTCCTGTAACCACACCGGCATAGTTGGTGTCGACGTCGCGAACGAAGATCCACGTACGCACACAGTCATCCGCCACCGTCATACCTTCCTCACGAAGGCTGACGCCGTATTCTGCAAATATATCTTCCATCTGGGCAAGGGAACCGGAAGCCTCACTTGTAAGGTTGCAGGTGATTTTATGAGTATATGCCGGATTGAGGTCTCCTTCCACAGCCCACAGCCAGGCGGCGATCTTGCTGCCGTCAAGCGGCGGCTGCTGGATGACCGAGGCCTGTGCAAGGCCTCTGCGACTCATAGACTCGACGAGAAGTTTCTGCTGGTTGGCAGCGTCAGAGATAAAGAAACGCAGGAAGAAGATCTTTCTGCCCTCTGACAATGCCTGGACCTTATCGAGCACGTCCTCCATCTGGTCCCTGAAAGAAGACATTGGGTCACTGACCCTGATTATGTGGTGATATTCTTTAACCATTGTGGTTCTACATTTACTTGAATTCTTCAGCCTCTACCTCTTTTACCATCCTTCCTATAGTTTCTGCGTCGAAGTCTACCGGACCGTCAGAAAGGTCTGGGATGTTGAACGAACGGAGGCTGTTTTCATAATGCCACGGATCTTCCTGAGGCAGCACGAAAGGCTTGGTCAGCTGTCCGCATTCGTCGACGTGGCAGAAATATGGCCTGCCGTATTTGCCGTCTCCCCTCTTGCTGGCAAAGACGAACCAGCGTCCGGTCGAAGACCAGCTGTGATAGGTGTCAGAACGGTCTGAATTTGCGGTATCCATATTGACGATCTCTCCAGTGTGGAGGTTCATCATCTCAAGCTGACACTCGGTGTGCCATATAGGGAAGGTTCCGTATTCTGCGACTGTGTACATTATCCATTTCCCGTCAGGAGAGCATTTCGGATGGCAGACACTGGCCTTGTGTTCTTCTGCATCCCAGATCACTTCCACGTCCTGACCCGCCCTGCCGGTACGCTCGTCAAAACTTACTCTCATAAGCGAATACCTCAACTTCTCAATATCACCTGGTAAAGGTAAAGTGTCTGCTGCACAATAATATATGCTTTTTCCATCGGCCGAAAAAGCTGGGAAGGTCTCGAAAACATCCTTACGGGACAAGGCCTGCGGCACTGTCATCTCGTTATTGTCAAAATCCGCTATGGCCAGGTCTGATTTTGTGTCATACACCTCCAGCCTCCTGCTGCCTTGGGTGTGGAAGCCCGGGATGATGATGTTGGTAGAAAAGACTCCGTACCTGCCAGAGGGATGTATCTCACCGTAGACAGTACCTGAGATCATATCCTTTGCCTTGAGGGAAAGCTTGCGCAGCTCACCGTTTCTGTTCAGGAAGGCACCGCCGTTCTTGCCTCTTACATAGAAGATGGAGAGGTCAGAACGTGCCTGCGAATGCACGTGGCAGTTCATACACGAATTGCCTGTATTACGCCAATCTGAAAGAATACGCTCCTGGAAATTCTCGATGCACCTTTCGCGAATCTCCACCTCGTGCCAGACCTCATATCCTGGCTCAATGAGACGGTAGGAGATGTAAGGATCAAGCTTGTCAGCAGACACGTACACCTGCCATTCGAGATGCTCCTTCCTGCCTCCTTTACAAATAAGGTCAGCGCTGAAAAAGAGCGTGTCACCTTGCGCTGTCTCAATGAAATCCTTCCACAGCTGAAGGTCCCAGACCACTTCCCTGCCCTTGAACTGGAGCACAACGTCATTGCAGGTGGCTGTCGTCACGGCCTTTCTGATGCCGGTGGAGGTGTAATGGAAATTAAGGGGTGCTATATTATACGGTATGGTCACGCCCATATAATCCGGGTATATAGGGGTGTCCCGATTGACAGGCACCTCGACGCTGCCGCGTGCACAGGAGAGGCACGTGATGAGCGCAACTGCAGCGGCGATTATATTATTTGACATTCCTTTTAGCATATTGATAGAAGAACCAGTAGGTCTTGCCGTATTTCCTCTGCATAGGCTCCATAGCGCCATTGTATGAGGCTACCATATTATTATAATCAGAGAATTCCTGGAGTACTTCAGGAGAGATGCCGAAATGGGCAAAATTTTCCTGTGTCATAGAAGCGCGCTGAGCAAGAAAGATCAGGACAGCCTCGTCGTAGAGACGCGAATCGTCCCTTGACGGATCATAATCCGCTATGAAACTTTCAAGATCCTTGACCAGGATGTCAAGGCACAGAAGGTATTGTCTTGCAAGAAGATTGTCAGGATTTGATGCAAGAAGGCATTTCAGAACTATCCTGTAGTCGGACGGAGAGTGGACTACATCCGACTTGTGAACCAGTGTTCTCAAAGAGGCAAGTTCTCTTTTTACCTCTTTTGATTCCTGTCCGGGAATGTGGTCTGAGACCCATTTCTCACATCCGGGCTCTTCTGACAGAAGATGAAGGTACTTCAGCGCTGCCTCATCCTGACGGTTGACAAGGTTGATCTGTGCAAGACGCTTAAGGTAAGGGACTCCGAAATGTTCCGGTGAAAAGAGCTGCGCAAGCATAGCGCTGTGTTCGGCCATAGTCATCTCGCCCAGTCGGTACCACACCTCCGACGAAGCTGCGATCCTCAACTGGCCTGACTTTTCACCCACAGGAAGGAAAAGGCCTCTTTCGAATGGCTGATAATAGTACATCAGACTGTCAGCCAGGTGGCCCTCCATAGCCATAGCAAGGTTGTGATAATATGCGAATATATCCGAGGGACGAGACCCTTCTGTCAGAGACCTGACCTTGTCCCAATTGCCGTCAACAGCCTCCAGGACTGCTCCGAAGGCGGCATTCATATCTTCTCTCGGCTCGCCATAGAAATCCGACATCCGAGCCTCATCAAGGTGATGGGCTCTCTGCCATTGCTGCCTGTAATCGGGCACCTTATCCGCACAGCAGACAAACAGGAATGATAATATGAGTAGATTAAAAAACTTGTTCAATCTCATTTTCAGTCTCTTTTTGAGAACTCGCGCTTGCAAAGATATTCATATTTTTGATAACTTTGTTGATTATTGTTTCTATTATTTCCAATGACCCGAAAGCAAAACATAATATGCTCGGCCCAGTCAGGGATTTTCACCCTGCTGGCATTTGCCTTCTTTAATTTCGCATATCCCTATCACATCCATTATCAGGAACAGATGCAGATGTTCCGTTTCGGGCAGGACTATTTTATGGAGAGTCTTGCAGTACCGGGAGGATTCGGCGACTGGATCGGCGGATTCCTGGTGCAGTTCTTCTATTATGCCCCTGCCGGAGCTTTCATCCTGGCCGTCCTTCTTGGTCTGATCCAGTTTCTGACCTGGAAGAACATAGAGAAGAAATCATTTGCAGCCTATCCTCTGAGCCTCCTTCCTGCAGTGGGAATGTTCCTTTTCCTGTGCGATGAGAACGCCCTTGTGACGGCTTCCGTTGCCGTCATCGCCTCGCTGACGTCGGCATATCTGCTTATGAAGATCAGCAAGGCAGGTCTTCGCAACCTTATCACCATCCTGGGTATGCCGGTGATGTATTTCCTTTTCGGAAGCATAAGCATTCTGGTTCCGGTGACAGTGGCCATCAATATATGCCTGCGCAAGGAAGACCGCAGGTCTGTCCTTATATTTTCACTTGCTGCACTTGCGATGGCGGTTGCGCTTCCGCTGATTTTCCGTACATTCAGTCCATATCCTCTTATCAGGCTTGTCTTCGGCGTACATTATCACCGCTACCATCACGCAATTCCGCTGATGGCGTGGGTTTCCGTCCTCCTCGTGCCTGCTGCGATGCTTCTTGCGGCGGCATTCAGAAAAGACAGGATGATGGCCGCAGGACTTGCCCTTGTCATAGTTTCTGCTGCAGGACTTACCCCGTTGTTTGCAGATATGGACAAGGAAAAGCTCTTCGGCTATGACTTTATGGCAAGGATGGGACAGTGGAACAAAATTCTTACGGTCTCGAGCAAAAGCGCTCCGGACTCCCCTATAGCTGTGGAATGTACCAACCTTGCACTTGCCAAGACAGGGCATATGGCCAGCGATATGTTCCGCTTCTTCCAGAACGGCCCTGCAGGACTGCTGCCGGAGTTTACAAGAGACCATTTCTCACCGGTTCCGACCGGAACGGTCTACTATCATCTGGGTATGGTCAACACCGCCCAGACCTTCTTCTTTGAGGCACAGGAAGGTGCCCCTGACTTTCAGAAGAGCGCAAGGCTCACTCAGGCTTTGGCCAAGACAAATCTCATAAACGGAGATTATGAGGTGGCAAGAAAGTATGTCGGAGCACTCAAGCAGACGCTTTTCTACAGGAAGTGGGCGAAAGAGACTGAGCTCCTGCTGGACAACCCGGGAAGGATCAATCAAGTACCCGAATACGCCTGGCTGCGTTCTGTCAGGATGAAGGAACACGATTTTATGTTCAGCCAGGAAGAGATGGACTCTATGCTGGGTCTGCTTTATCTGGAGAACGAGTCCAACACGATGGCTATGGACTATCTGTTGGCCTGGTGCCTCCTGCGCAAGGATCTTCCTCGCTTCTTCGAGTGTCACAAGCTCTTGAAGACAGGATATGACGCCAGACATTACCAGGAAGCCATCGTGCTTTACTGGGCCCTTACGCACGAAGGTCCTGAAGGTATGCCTGAATTCGTATCCAGAAACACGGCAGCAGGTTTCACAAAGTTCCTCACCGCGCTCCAGTCCGGAAGAGATGAGGCCGCAATGCAGAGAGAATTCGGAAACACTTACTGGTTCTACTATTATTACAGATTCAAATGATGAAAAGGACACTTTATATATTGTTGTCGGCCATCCTGGCACTCAGTTCCTGCTACAGGTTTGACCCGACTGAAGCCCGTTATACTGACGGGCCTATATGGCCTGACTATATGGATGTAACCGTTCCGGTAGGGATCGCCCCACTGAATTTCTGCTACACAGCGGCAGAAGGCCCTGTGCCCGTGACGACTTTCACATATGGAGACAGAAGCATAGCCATAAAAGGACGTGAGGTCGTGTGGAAAGACAGGCAGTGGAAGAATATGCTCGAAGCGGCCAAGGGCGGCGACATCATCGTCAGAAGCAGCGTCCTGCCTGAAGAGTGGCGCATCCACGTGTCGGAAGATGAGATCGACTACGGCATAAACTACCGTCTCCTCGCTCCCGGCTACGAGGTCTACAGCAAGATGGGAATATACGAAAGGGAGCTTTCCAGCTACAAGGAAAGGGCCTTGATCGAGAACACCCAGTTCGACGGCTGTGTAAACTGCCACGCCTACAACAGAGGCAACCCCGACAACTACAGTCTGCACATCAGAGGCAGTCACGGAGCGACACTCATCAATCTGGAGGGCGAGCTGGAGGCCTATAACACAAAGACAGACAGCACACTGGGATTCTGCGTCTATCCATACTGGCATCCTGACGGCGAGTACATAGCCTATTCTTCAAACAACACGCGTCAGGGCTTCCACGTCCTGGCAGACAAACTCATCGAGGTGTTCGACCTTGACTCCGACCTTCAGGTCTATGATGTGGAAAACAACACTCTCATAAGTTCCCAGTCCATCAAGCAGAAAAACGTCTGGGAAACCTTCCCGGCCTTCTCTGCAGACGGAAAGACCTTGTACTTCTGCGCCGCAACCCCTAAGTCCATACCTTCAGAAACCGAGCAGATCAAGTACAACCTCTGCAAGGTTGACTTTGACGCTGCCACAGGAACAATCGGTTCAAAAGTCGACACACTCATATTCGCCGAGAAAATGGGCAAAAGCGTGTCTTTCCCTAAGCCGTCGTACGACGGAAGATTCCTCGTATATACACTGTCCGACTACGGCAACTTCAGCATATGGCACCACGAGGCTGACCTTTGGATCCTTGACCTTATGACGGGAGAGTCGCGTCCTTTGGACAAGGCGAACAGTCCGGACACTGAGTCCTATCACGGATGGTCATCGAACAGCCGCTGGCTTATGTTCAGCAGCCGAAGGGACGACGGGCTATATACAAGACTTTATTTCAGCCATATCGATGAAGACGGCCAGGAGAGCAAGCCGTTTATGCTGCCTCAGAAGCACCCTCTGCACTACTACAGCTACCAGAACCGCTCATACAACGTGCCTGAGTTCGTGACAGGTCCTGTAGAGCTTGACAGGGTGGAGGCAGAGAAGAAGATAAACTCGACAGAACGCGTCCAGTTCGGATTCCGTATGTCAGAATAACAGCAAACACATTTGATCAATCATATTAAAAACTCACATTATGAAACGTTTTCTTATTCCGATACTGAGCATCGCGATGCTCTTTAATCTCACATCAGCATTTGCCTGGGGACCTGTAGGCCACGATGTGGTGGCCTCGATCGCAGAGCAGAACCTCACACGCAAGGCAAAGCGCAACATCACAAAGCTTCTTGAAGGCAAGTCCATCGTGTACTATTCTTCCTGGATGGACAACATCCAGAACTCACCTTACTGGGAGAACGGCTACAACAAGACCAAGACCTGGCACTATGCAAACGTAGACAAGGGCCACACCTACGAGACAATGACCAAGAATCCTGACGGAGACGTCGTGACAGCACTCGAATTCCTCACCAAGGAGCTCACAGAGAACTATGACAACCTCACCGACAGTATGAGAGTGGACTATGTCAAGATGATCGTTCACCTTGTGGGTGACCTCCACTGCCCTATGCACGCCGGAAGACTTTCTGACAGAGGCGGAAACAACGTGAGAGTGAAGTGGTTCGGCCAGAGAAGCAGTCTCCACTCGGTCTGGGACAGCAAGATCGTGGAGTCAGCAAGAAGATGGGGCTACAAGGAGTGGACAGAGCACCTCGACAGAGCTGACAGGAAGTTCAGAAAGAGCGTTATGCGCGGCACCTACCAGGAGTGGTTCAAGGAGACCGTGAACGGAGCGGCATCAATATATGAATATGTCGAGGCCCTCGGAGAGGAGCCGAACCTTTCATATCAGTTCGTATATGACTTCTCGCCACTGCTCGAGGACAGGCTTATGATCGGCGGCTACCGCCTTGCCTACGTCCTGAACACAATCTTCGGCTAGGAGCTCGGCACCCCCGAAAACACCAAGATACAGATTATGCCTGCTGCATTTCAACAGCAGGCATAATTCGTATACAGCCAGCTCTCTGGAATCCGACTCTGGCGAAACAACTTAATCTGACACTGACATAATAACTTGCTGTTCAACAATCAGCAAACCAATCGCCGGCATAGACTTAGTGTCCTCAGAGGCAGTTGGCGCACTCGGGTGTTGTGTTACGTCACACCTAGGTGCAGCGATGTGGCTTAGAGTACTCTCAGAGGTAGTTCGATGCACTTAGGTGTACCTCTAAATTACACCCGGGTGCATATGAGTATCAGTTTATGTTTTGCCTCCGTGACGAAGGTATTTTCGCCAAAAAACGTGCGTCGCTGCAAGGGAAGGTCAAAGTAACCAAGGTAACGCAAATACTTGGTGAATTCGCACATTTTTCTATGGAATTCGATCATTTTTAGTACGAACTCTCCAAAATTACCGCAATTCTTGGAGGATTAGCGAAACAGGCATATACTGAAACTGAAAGCGGGTTTCAATAACTACAGCGGCCTTTATCTGTCAGCAGCCTTCCCCTGCAATCGCACAAAGCAGCCAGCGCGAACCCTTCGGGTTTCGTTCGCGCTGGTTGCTTTGAGTCGCCGGCCTTGGTTGTGGCCGGTGATGGTGCGCCGCAGACTAAATAGTGATCGGCCGGCGTATTCGCCGACCACGTCCTATTTTATTTTCATATCCATTTTACATATGTCAAAAGCAGATTCTTATAAGCGGCACCCATATTCCAAAACGTCCCTATCTCCGAGAAGCACATCAACTAATAGTCCTGGTGAAGATTTGAGGTCTAAGGTTCACTACTGTCACTCGAATCCTCGCAGAATAATCGAGTTTTTTTTCTGCAAGGATTGATGTTTGGGAGAGAAATTGCCGGTTTTGAGCAGACTTTTGGAATCCTCGCAAAAGAAAACGCAATTTCTTCTGCGAGGATTTAGAACTCCGCTGCCGGTCGGCATCGGAGTCGGACAAATAACGAGGGGACCAGCTATCAGGTAGCCAAAAGAAGTATGCCCTCAGGCAGTAAAGAGGGGTGTACCCTCAGGCTGGGAAGCCGGAGGATACACCCCTCAACCAACACCACACTACTATAAGTTAGAACGCGGAATCCGGGTCGAAATGAGTGTGGACCTCTTTGAGGGTCTTTGCCAAGACGCACAGGAGGATTCCAAACACTATCAATCCTATTCCCGCAAGCACCACTACTGTTGCAATTCCCGCACCGAACGGGTTGACAAGGACGATAATCGACAAGGCCAGCAGCAGGATTCCTCCTCCGGTAAGCCAGCCAGTTCCCCTTATTCCGAATGTGTCAAGTTCACCTGCCAGTCCGATGAGGATGAAACTGTTGTACAGCATCCAGAATCCCATCATTATAGGAAGCAGCACAAGCGTGATCTCCGGATAGACACAAAGGAAGATGCCGAGCACCACATCAAGCACACCGCCGATGATGACATAGCTCTTCATCATAAAGAAATTGTCGCTTGTAGAGGCAGCAATAAGCTTGGCAGAGCCCACAACAAGCATAAGGACTCCGAACAGGATGCTCAGCACCACATAGCTCTGAAGAGGGAAAAAGAAGACCGCAATGCCGAGGATGATCCCAAGCACTCCGGCAATTGCGAAGATCCACCAATGACGAATAGCCCTTGAGGCTCTCTTGGTAATGTTGTCGAATCGATGTTTCATAACTCTAATAATTAATCATATGAAACGCCCGATTCAAGTATTATGCTAAACGAGGCGATATAAAAAAATGATGACCGAATCTGAGATTCAGAATCGGTCATCATCGTATCTATAGGATCTTTACTACTCCTTTGGTGTAGCACTTGCAAAAAGTTCGAATGGCACGTCGTACTCAAATGCCTGGTAGCAGTTTCCTTCTGCATCCTGGCAGACTACGAACACTCTGTCGATCACCTCTGTCGTACTTCCGATTGCACTTGGCTGAGTAAATGTCACAGGAGTACCGTCATTGAAGAGGACAACCTGAGTTACAGGCACCTCAACTCCACCGGCAACTGTTGTTGTCTTTGGATTGATGAGGCAGTCACATCTTGAATCGTGGAATTCCCTGCTGCCCCAGATCACTGCTGCTCCTGGTCGGTTACCCCAAGATGGAGAGCCGTGAGGGAAATGATAGAACTCATAGCCATAAGGATAGCCGAGAGTTCCCCACGCATCCTCATCAACAACAATTCCTACGTCTCTCTTGACATCAGTAAATTCTATGATGCTGAGGATCTTCTCCTCAACAGACACAACAGCTTCAGCATCACCTTCTGTAAAGTAAGCGTCAGTTCCAAGAAGAACATAACCGGTGTAACCCTCAGGGAGTGTGACATTCACAGAATAATTTCCCGACATCATACCGGAAGCTGGATAGAAGCTCTCCTCGATGAAGTCAATCACAGGCTCAGCAGCAGCCCACTTGCTGTCGTCAGAAGTAACGATGGTACCGATAGCTACAGCTCTTGTCTTGAATCTGAGCTCATATGCCTTTGAATAAGTACCGTCAGCAGCCTTTGCCATTATCACGAGTACGTGGTCAACACCCATTGAAAGGTCTGTAAGGGTCATAAGGCCATCAACGACAGGATACCTGTTCATAACGTCTGTAAGACGGTTGTGAGTAGGATTCAGGTACATATATGCCTGAGCTGTCTCTGCGCTGCCGCCAAGATAGTTCGAGCTCTTCCAAGTGTTGTCAGATGTCTTTCCCACCCAGTAAAGGAAGCCCTCGGCACCCTCTGCAGAAACACTGATCGCCACATTGCCCGGATCGTTAGACACTAGCTCGAGCTTTACCTCAAGGTCATTGTACACCACTTCTGTTGTCTTGTAGTTGCCGACAAGCACCTCACCGTATTTTCCATCCTTGTCTGAAGCGACAGCCATAAGGACGTACTCTGTAGAAGGCTTTGTCTTGCTGAGCACCTCAGTAAGTCTCGCCTCGACACTTGTTGCGTCCACGCTTACGCCATTCTCAAGGAGATATGATGCTCTTGCCTCATCATCAGCATACTTCTTAGCATCAGATGTAGTCATAAATGTGTAGTAGAGAGTCTCAGCACCTTCTGCTGTCAGAGGAACCATCACATCAAGGGCAGTAGCCTGAGCCTCACCAGCCTCAACCTTCACTGCTCCGCCAGCCTCAAGCTTCAAGGTAGAGAACTCGCATACGATCACATCAGCCTCTGTGTAGGTCTTTCCTTCCTCAGCAAGAGCGATCCACGCCACATAGTCAGTAGCAGGCTCAGCTGTAAGACCAGCAAATTCAAATATAGAACCCTCATAAGTCATAGGCTCTGTAATAGGGTCAGATGAATAATTCAAGAGGTAGACCACATCCTCAAGAAGGAAATCCGATGCCGGAAGCACTTCCATATAATAGCCCTCTGCTCCTACAATGTTCATCGAGAGGGTTGCATCACGGAACTTCTCGTCAGAAACCTCGAACTTCACTGAAGAATAGTTGAAAGGTGCCTTTACGAAAGTACCCTCAGCAATGTAATAACCGGCATCCTCATTTGTCTGGTAATATATTGCAGGAAGTGCCCAGAACACATAAGACTCACCGGCAACAGGCTCCTGACCGAGGACCTCAGCCACCGGTGCATTCAGATTGCTTGTTGAAAGGCCGTAGCCTGCAGGATAGTCATATGCCTCAAGGAGTCCCTGGGCTGTCTGGAAGATTGCAGCCTCATCATATTCAGCCTCAGCGCAGACTCCGTAGACAAACTTCTGAAGTCCGCTGTACATCTGGGCTGTCACATTGCCTAGTGACACACCGAAGGTCTTGAATGGATTTGTCGAAAGATAAAGACGTGCAACTGTAGCCTTTCCGCCCTCGAGGACAGCAACCACCTTGAGGTCACCATCAGCAGCAGCCACACCTGACTCGACAAGTTCTGCAGCAGGTGCTGTGATATCGAAATAGAGGGCACCCATAAACACATCCTTGTACTCCTTGACACGCCAGCCGTCAGGAATCTGAAGAACATAGTCAACAACTCCGCGAGCCTCTACCTGTACGCGCTCTGTAACTCCGTTAGCTACATACCAGTCAGTAACTATAGAAGTCGACCAGCCTGACTGCTGCACGAAATAGAAGCCGCAGGCTCCGTCCACAGTCACAGTGAAGGTCATATCCTCACCGAATGTGAAAGTAACCGCATAGACCTCACCTGTAAGCTCGTCAGTAATGAGTTCATAGTCAGAGAACACTGAATTACCTGAAAGCGGATACTGCACACCGCCGATCACGATGTAAGTGTCACCGTCGATCTCCACGATCTCAGGAGTCTCTGTCATAACAGGAACCGGTTCCTTGTCCTTATTAAGGAAAAGCTGCTTAGTGCCGTCCTTGTCGATGTAAGCCCAATAATCCTTTCCGTCACCCAAAGTGATGTAAGTGATGAAAGACTCGAGATCCTTCTCAGGAAGAAGCTGGAGTTTGGTTCCTGTAGAAAGAGTGATTGTTGTAATGCCGGTAGAAGCATTTGTAGACACATCTGTGATGAGAGCCTTTCCCTTAAGCATATCCTGAAGGGCCTCGATCTCACTGGTGAGTCTTGTTTCCAACTCATACAGCTTATCCACAAGAATGTCGATCTGATCCTGAAGAGCTGCATCCTGCTCTCTAAGAGCCGAATCGTCATAGCAGGAAACTGCAGCAGGGCAGATCGCGAAAGCCGCAACCATTGCCTTGAGCAATCCTGACTTGAAGTTTGATAAAAGTTTCATAATATAATATTTAGTTGTTATTATTATACAAGAGGTTGCCCTGATGAGCCGGAGAAGGCATCACTGGCTGGAAGTCAACCGGTTCGAGTGACACCGCAGACACTGACTTCGTTCCCGGAGTGTGTGTCCATCTCGCCTTGCCCGTAATGTCGCAGTAGGCCCACTGCAATGCTATGTTATAGTCCATATTTCCCCAATCAGAGAACGAGTAAGGGAACACATTGTCAGCGTCGTCGGTAGAGAGAGTGTTGTCATTGTTGACATATTCATCAGGTGCTATACCGTCCTTGTAGTCACCCCAGTCCTTTGCGTTCTTCACCCAGAAAGTCACCGGTGAGAACTGGAATCTTCTGCCGTTGTAAGTGGTCTCCGAAACCTCCATACCCACATTCTTGCCCTCGGTACGGCAGCCTATCATCTTCACAGGGAAATCGATACCCTTGAGTGAACTGATGACCAGCTCCGCAGCCGAAGCCGTGTTATATGAAGAAATCACATAAAGGCGGGTCAGGCCAAGGTCTGTCGGAAGACCGAGGTTGTCTGTGTCATTGTTGTAGCCGTAGTTGAACTTCCAGTCCTCTGTCGAGCCGTCATTGTACACAACCTTTGTAAAGGTCTTGCTGTAGTTCTCCTCTCCGGCAATACATCCTGAAAGCCAGCGGCTCTGAGCCACAGCTCCACCTGCATTGAAACGCAGGTCAAGGATGAGGTCCGTGATTCCAGCAGCGGCAAACTCAGAAATAGTCTGCTCGAGGATGTCCTGAGAATTAAGATCAAATGACTCATAAACCATATATCCGATCTTCGCTGACTCATCATCCGGATCCGCAAGCACAGAAGCGTGAAGCACAGGATCATATATATGAACAGAAGCAGTAGCTGCACCTGACTCATACGCATTCAGGTCGTAACCTCCGTTGCCGTTCGACTCGAACCTGAGGAAGGAGAACTTATATGAACCCGAAGGATCCTGGTACAGACTGGTCATATAGTTACGGTAGTTCGAAGTTGTGAGGCCGGTGCCATTGACCGCATATATAATGTCACCTCTGCGGAGTCCGGCCGCTTCCGCTGGAGAGCCTCTGCGTACATATGCAGGGGCAATACCCATCTGGGTAGAATTCTCTGCAAGAGCTGTGGATATGAAAGGGCCGAAGCCGAGACCACCGGTCTCAACCGCACGCGTAACAGGCTGGACCTCAACGATATTTGTATATATGAACCTCTCGCCGGGGTTTGGCTGGGTTGCCCTGTAGTAACCGCCGTCTTCCACATTTACATCGCCCAGAGACAGGAGATGTCTTCCGAGGAACTCTGAGTACGGCACCTTGAGATCTATCTCCTGGGCATTATAGGCATCCTTGAAGAGATAGTCTTCCTTAAGGATCTCGTGCATATAGGTGTTCAGAGCCTCGTTGATCTTGGCGTCCGCATTCATACCTGACGCTGCCTGTGTCAAGACAGCCACCTTCTCCGGCTCAAAGCCTTCCACAGTGACCCAAAGCTCAGCTGTCCTGGCTTCTGTGTCATTGTTCTCTTCAAAAATGACCCTGACAGTGGCACCTTTCTTTGCAGCTCCGCTCTGAGTGCTTGAACTGATGGCAGCCCACTCCTTTTCAGGAGAGTCAAGAAGCTCCAGAGATGCGCTCCAGGCTGCAGCCAAGTCCATCTTGACTGAGATCGTAGCGCCTCTGTAAGACACTTCCTTATCGGCGTAGCTGTTATTTACATTGGATATTCCGCCCTCGACAGGCTGCTCAACCGGAGGTTCCGGAACAGGATCTTTCTGTTCTTCTTCCGGCAGGTCCTTTTCACACGCAACTGCAAATCCGGCAACCAGAAGCAGCACAGACAATATTTTGAGTAAAGATTTCTGTTTCATTCTCAAATTCAGGTTATATAAAACTTTCAAAGATACTATAAATTTGGAATTATCAGCCTTATCAGAGGGCTATCTGTATATATATTCGACAGTATATGCGTCACCACCATCCGACCATTCCATCGAAGTGACATATCCGTCCTCATCGAAGGTATATGCAAGGGTGCAGGCATATGTACCCGAACCCGTCGGCGACTGCTTCACCATCCTCACCGGAAGCTGGGCCGAAGCCTTTGTGTACCATCCCAGGAGATAAGGGAAATATACGAAAGGATCGTTCTTCTCCACAAGCGACATATAGCCCCAGACCACATCAGGAGCCGACGCGTGATTGACCGGACCGTCCTGCTCGTACTCAAAGGACGTGACTCGGAACAGTGTGAGATTGCCGTCCTGGTACTCGAACCTGCGCAAAGTCAGCTTAGGCGAAGTTATGTCAGTCACAAAACCGTCCGCATCATAATTCCAGCTGAACGGAGTAGTCTGGTCATTTCCGTAGATGAGCACATCTGTAGAGACCACCCTGCCGTCCTGGTCCCTATGATAGGTCATAGCCAGGTCATTCGATGCCTCGAATCCGTCATATTCAAGCACAAACCCTCCGTTTCCGTCGCTGACGTAGCGGTCATAATTCGAAAGCTCAGCAGCCTGGCCGGCCTCGATAATATATGAGGATACAGTAAGAACTTCATCACTTATGGTCCACTCAAGCATACTCCTCACATCCTTGTCATATGGCGAGTAATACCTGACTGCAGCGAGGGTCTTCTCCACTATCACCGCATAGACACGGAATGAGTCAGAAAGAAGCCATCTGCTGCCGTCCTGGAGGAGATAGACAGAATACTTTCCTTCTGCAAGCGACTCCGGCAGCACTACAGAAAGGCCTTCGTAAGTAAGAGCCGCCTCAAGGCTATGCTCCTGACCTGCCGCGTCCACAAGGATCACACTGCAGCCTTCCTCAAAACCGATTCCGGCAATTGAGATGACTGCACCCTGAAGCGCGTCAGAAGGCACCTTGACTCCAGACACAGGCACATCCTGAGCCAGGACACGGATTTCTCCAAGTTCAGTCCTTCCACCCTGCTCCAGCACAAGCATATACACTCCCTCCGGAACATCTGAAGGCACAAGGAAGCTGACTCCCGAGGCTGTAAGCGCTATAATTTCCAGAGGGTGCTCTGCTGAGTCACTGCCGACCAGCAGGAGGCGGGCATCGGCTGTAAAGCCGTTCCACTGGACGACGCCCTCGCCTGCGGCCTTGACGGAAGCAGGGATGGTCCACTCTGAGAGCGGATTGTCTGCACCGCCCAAAGTCTGCTTTCCCTCATCTCCACAAGAGGAGAAAAGGAAGAGGGCCATCGTAAAGATCAATAATATTCTTGACATAGGATTATCTTATACCAGGCAATGCTTCCAATGTTTCTGCTGTTTCCTTTGCTGAAGGCCTTGTCATATCGTTGCTTATGATCACGCCTTCCTTGTCCAGAAGGATGAAGCGAGGGATGCCGTCAACATTGTAAGCCTTCTGGAATCTGCTCTGGGTACCAAGATAGAGCTGCACTCCTGTCAGATTGCCTGTCCTTACCATCTCCTCCCATTTTGCCTTGTCTCTGTCGACTGAAAGACCAAGGAAAACTATGTCTGCACCCGCAAACTTCTTCTCGAGTTCCTTCAGATAAGGCATCTCGCGCTTGCAAGGTGCACACCAGGTAGCCCACATATCGATGTACACATATTTGCCCTTGAAGTCTGCAAGAGTCCACTCCTTGCCGTCAATATCCACTGCAGACAGCGCCGGAGACGGCTTTCCAGGCATAGAAACGTTCCATTTGTCAATCTTTGCCTCAAAATCGGCGATCAGGGCCTCATCCTTTACATAAGTACGGTAGATGTTCTCAAGCTCCTGGATGTCGGCTGTTCCAAATCGGTCGACATAAGGTGCAGCGAGATAATGCAGAAGCGCATTCCTGAGCTTCACATCATTGAACCTGCCGGCGATGAAGCGCATCTGAGCCACGGTCTTCGGATAGAGGGCCTTCACATCGCGGTTTGCCTCATCAAGTATGTGAGCAGCCTCGACTGCAAAAGAACAGTACTCGTCCAGACAAGCAAGCATAGCCTCATCTTCAAGATACGAATCTATGACCTTGTAATAGCCTGCTTCCGGCTTGTACTCCATATTTCCAGTCATCATAGCGTGACCTACGGAATGCATAAGAAGAGTAGCTCCATAGGCGTACTTGATTCTGGCAGCCTCGATCTTCTCGAAGTTTCCGGCAGAACGCAATCCGTTAGCTTTCAAAAGCTTGACTGCATCCTGTTCCTTAACCTTGATTTTTGCAAGGTACTCTTCAAAAGGAAGGGCATAATCCTCGTCCGGCAGGGCTGTAAGCTTGATTGTGTTGAGATAGTCCACAGCCTGGGCCTTCTCACCTTCGAACTCAAAAGAGCCCTTGAAGTCGTTTCCCTTGAATGAGATCGAAGCGTGGTCTCCACCTTCGAGGTAGATCCATTTGTAATCCATTCCATAAAAGAGACGGGCATAGACTGCGTCATAACCGCTGAGGACAACCTCAGCCTTTCCGTCCTGATCCAGTCTGACGTTCTTGATGTCATTTCGGATGACGAGAACAACCTCTCCTCCCCTCTTGTCCGACACATTGAAATCCAACACGATGTCCTCTGACACCGCCGGACCGTTGCTGCAGCCCGCTGCAAAGAGCGTAGCTACAACTAATGTAAGCAAACCTTTCATTGTTAATATATTCTTTCCTTATATGTTATATCCTTGATCTTCGCAAAGCCGTCGTATACGACAGGCTCCACCTTCGAGAAGTCGCCGTCCGAGGCGGTGTCCTCGTATATCCTTAACTTTCCTTCACCTCCACTTGCGGTTCCCACCAGAAGGTCGTAGCTGCGCTGGGAGTTCTCTGCATTCTGGTAGAGGTTGAACTTCAGGCAGGTGATGTCCTCGCCAGGCAGGGTGAACTGTTCCTCTTCCCTGATCTTGTCAGCGGAAAGGTCCACTCTGTACACTGTGTTTCCGACAGCGTAGTACATATAGTTCTTGAGTGAGCTGAAGGCATACAAAGCATCATCCGACATAATCGAACGGCACTCGGACAGGTCTCCGAAGTATCCCTTTCCGATCACATAGGTACAGTCGGCATAGCGGAGCATATCTCCAAGCTGGACGCCGTAAAGATGGCACTTGCCGTCCTTGGCCAGAAGGACATATGTCAGTCCCATCTTGGCATTGCCCGGATCGTACTTGGTGTTCTCCATATACAGGCAGTCATAGCCCTGAGGCCACTCAGCGAAGGCATTGCCAAGCATTCCTGCTCCCGGAGCCATTCCCTCAGCAATCTGTCCCATCTCGTCCATTTCCGCAAGAGGATCAAGGCCGCCAAGGTCGTTGGTAGCAAGGAGAGGACAGTAAGCCATCATACGCTTGTTGTCGATGTCATAAAGGAGATATACGGCCGCATACACCTGAGTAGCAAGGACATTGGCACCTACATATGGAGCCACTGCGAAGCCCTTGTTGACCGCGCTGCCGTAAAGTCCGTCAATTCCCATCACCTCGCAGTAATGGGCAGAAGTGCCGCTGACAACCATCTTTCCAAAACCGGCCGAAACTATCGAATGAGGGATGAGCTTATCCTGCACTGCCACCTCATATGCGAAATCGTACTCAGGCTTCCAGTCGAAGGCGTCCTTTCCAAGTCTTGTAGCTCCATCATCGGTAAGAAGGTAATATGGGGACGCAGCGTCTGTCTTGTCAGACAGCCACTGGATCCTTCTAGGGCCGTTCATCTGAGGCATTCCGCTGTCCTTGAGGACATCGCGGATAGTCTCACCTGTCACGGCCGACACCACATCAAGTCTCGCACGGCCGTCCTCCGAACAGAGCACGAGCCAACCTTCAGATGTCGCTGAGCTGACTGTCAGCTCAGCCTGCTTCTGCCAGTATATACCCGTAGCCACCTCTGTGACAGTGAAATACAGGTAATATAATCCCGGCTGGAGGGTAACCTCATAATCCAGGGAAGCGCCGGTGCCGATGATGACCGGCTCCTTGTCACCGTTGCTGTCGATGACCTTCCACTCGAAAGAGTAGTCCGGCTCCTTAAAGGTCTCTGCACCCAGCTGAGGGGTCATAGTCAGGCGGGAAAACATCAGCACACTTCTGTCCTCCACCCCTTCAATGACCGGCTCATCGAGCTCGACATAGTCATAATTGCCCAAGTCGCCGCTGCAGGCCAGGGTGAGCAAGCTCATCAGGAGGACTGTTATATATTTATATATATTCTTCATCATTATCTGAATGTCAATGGTTCACCTGTTGCGGGGTCGAAGGCTTCCGCGTCGTAGGCAGCGCCTGCAGCCTTCAGGGCTGCCTGATCCTGCACATAGGCAGTCATCTCAGTAGCTATATACAGAAGTTTCGCAAGGGTTATCACGGCAGGGTCGTTGAAGTCTGCAGGATTGATTTCCAGCACCTTGCAGATGAGTTCGAACTTCTGCTGGGTAAACTTTCCTATGAGTTTCTCATCCCAGGCTGACGGAGCAGTCGTGAACATATCCGAGAAGAAGATCCTGAAGGAAACCACAGACACTGTGTCCGAGATCTGAGCCAGCTCTGACACGTGAAGCGAGAAATGCTCGTTCCCGTGGAGCTCCAGGGCAAGACTCTTCTTCTGGGTCTTCAATGCATCTGTCCTGAGGAGAGTCACCACATAATCCATCGATGAGGCGCCAGCTGGAAGAACAGGGTCAGCTGGAAGAATGAAGTCCCTGCCTGCCTCTGCATTGTCAGAGGTCACGGATATGTCCAAAGGACGGTCGTAATCGACCGCACGGCCCAGGAGCTGCACCTTCACCGGCACCTCCATCACATCAGAGGCCTCATAGACAAAGGTAAGGTCAAGGCTGTCTGTGACAGACATCAGGCCGGTGGTGTTGTTGAAATACACACCGGTCACATCTGCGAAATGTTCCGGGTTGCGTTCTTCGCAGGCTGCCAGCCCGAGAAAAGCCGCGGCTATCATTATGTATTTCAGTGTCTTCATCGGTTTTCTGTCTCTGTGTCCGGCAGTGGGACTGTGAATATTGCATCGCTCGGCTGAGGGTTTCTGCTGTCAACCGCCGAGAATAGTACTGGTGTGAACATTCTCTTGTACATATAGAAGAGCTGGCCTTCACCATAAAGTTCCCTTATGTACTCGTACTGGAGGATCTGGCGGTCAAGCTGCTGAAGGTTACCCACTCCCCTCCTTTCGCGGAGTCTGTTCACATATGCAAGGCCGGCTCCTATATCTTCCGAACGGCTTTCAGCCGCGATAAGATACATCTCGCCGAGTCTGAGCATAGGGATCATCGTGTTGCGGATGTTTCCTGTGTCGACCATATCCGAGTACTTGTAGAAGTACCTGTTGGCTCCTGTCGCCACCCAGTTCACTCGGTAGCGGTAGTCGTCCTGGTTTCCTCCGGTGAGAGATCCTCCTCCGAATACCTTGCTGCTCATCAGGTCGTTATCCATCCTGAAGACATAGTTCGGAATACGGCTCGGGTCGAAGTAGTTCTTGAAGAGCTTGTTCCTCTGGGTGTGCGACAGGGCGAAGATCACCTCTGACGAGAAGATTCTGTCCGGATCTTCAGGAGAGCCTGTGACAAGGCTTCTGTCCACAAACGGGAAGATGGTTTCTGCTGCCTTGATCACCTCAGTGGAGTAGGCATACGCCTCCTTGTTGTCTCCGAAATAGAGGCTGGAGCGTGCCAGGAGGGCTGTAACAGCATAATAGTTCAGCCTCAGGTTCCTGTAGTACATAAAGGTAGAAGAACCGTCAGACGGAGCATCGAGTCTGGTTCCCTCTGTGCGCACAGGATCGTTAGCAAGGAGTATTCGTGCCTCAAGGAGGTCATTTGTAATCTCCTGCGCCGCCTCACGGGCCGTCATCTGTGCGTTAGGCACTACAGTATATTCCTTATAATAAGGTATGGCCAGAAGGTCAGCGTTGCGCGAAAACACCGGACCGAACAGGCGAAGCATATCGAAATGAAGCATCGCACGCAGAGCCAGGGCCTCACCCTTGATGATTTTGTAGTTGTCTCCAGTAAAGGTCACTCTTGTGGTCTCGAGGTTCTCAAGAAGGAGGTTGCAGTTCAGGATGAGGGAATAGGCCTTGTTCCAGGTCTCGTTGAACCTTGAGCGCCAGTACTCTGTTCCATACTGGTAAGTGGCAAGGTCGCTGTAGTTGCCCCAGACAGCATTGTCTGTTCCTATCACATAGGCACCTCCCATAATCTCGATCATCTCCACAGAAAGCGCTCCGCCGTAAAGCATATCGCTGTTCAGCTCTATGTATATACCGTTGAGGAGCTTGATGAATCCTTCCTCATCGGAAAGGAGCTCGTCCTGCGACATCTTGTCGTATGGCTTCACATCCAGCCACGCATCGCAGGAAGTCAGAAGCAGCACTGACGCCGCTATATATGTAAATATCCTTCTCATACGCATCAGAATGTTATGCCCATTGACATTGTTATACTTCTTGCAAACGGGTAGTCGATACCTCTTTCCACCCTCACTGTAGAGACTCTGAACACATCAGCCATAGTGAGCTGGAGGTTCATTGCACCGACTCCCATACGTCGGGCCACCTTGTCTGGGAACTCGTAACCGAGATTGAATGATTCTCCCACCACAGAGTTGTCGTCCATAACGAAACGTGAAGATTTTTCAGTCTTCTGGACCATTGAGATACCCTTGAAGTAGGCCTCACGGTTGTTCTCTGACCATCTGTCGTAGAGGGCTCTCTTGTCCTGGTTGTTATAGACATCCTGAGTGCCGATGTTCTCCACCTTCTGGAAGAGTGATGAGTTGAACACCTGACCGCCCCATCTGTATCTGAAATAGCAGCCCACTGAAAGGCCCTTGTAGTAGAGCATAGTTCCGAAAAGTCCTTCGATCTTCGGCTGGGTGTCTCCCACGACGACCTCATCATTTACGTCATAGGTAAACGAATATGTGCCGTCCTTCTTGATGAAGAGTTCCTTTCCGGTCGCAGGGTCGATTCCGGCCGAACGGACAGCCCAGATGGCTGTCGGGCTTCCGCCGTCATAGTACCTCGTAGTGCCGGCAAGGGAAGTCTTTCCGCTCTCGTTCAATGCGCTGAAGGAGTCACCTATGTTGGCATATACAGACCTTGAGCTTGTGGCATTGAAGCTGATGTTCCAGTTTATGCCTTCGGCCGGTCTGTAGATAGGAGAGATCCTGAAGGTCGTCTCCCAGCCCTGGGTCTTCTGGCTGCCGGCATTCATAGCCACGCTTGTGACTCCCATCGATCCCGGAGTGGTGATGACCGCAAGAAGCGGGTCAGTGTGCTTCCAGTAATAGTCCAGGGTGACATTTACCCTTTCTTCCCAGAAGGTAAGGTCTGTTCCTATGTCGTAGTTGACAGTCTCCTGCCAGGCAAGTTGTGTGTTTCCAAGGGCGTTGAGAATGACTCCTGTTCCGAAGACATTGGTCATCCAGCCGTTGAACTTGTAGGTCGAGAAGGCCTGGTAGGCAGAAAAGTTCTGGTTGCCCGGATTACCTACAGATCCGCGGATCTTCAGAAGCGAGAAGAAGTCCGAGTTCTGCATAAAAGGTTCCTTGTGGACATTCCAGCCGGTACCCACTGACCAGGTGTTTCTGAAACGGTTGCCTGTTCCGAACATCGACGCTCCGTCAAGACGGTAGTTGAAGTCCATAAGGTAGCGGTCGTCGTAGACATAGCCGCCGTTGACATAGAAGCTGGCCGCACGCTTGAGGCTCTGGCTGTAGTCAGGAGAACCGCCTGAAGGATAGCCGTTTGCAAATGACGGAGCATCGAAACGGTCATCTGTGAAGCCATTTGCCGAATAGCCGTACACCTGCCTCTTGAGGCTGCTGAAATTGAAGCCTCCCACGGCATTCACCATATGCTTCTCTGCTATGAGCTTACCGAAGGTGGCTGCGACGTCACCCTCGTACGAGAGCTCGTCGATCTGAGTGTGCGAGTAAAGTCCCTTCTCTGTCTCGCCGACGTCATCAAACTGAGTGTGAAGAGGCGACAGACGGGTCTGTTCGCTGTCATCCTGCTTGGTGAGTCCGAACTTTGCACGGAGTCTGAACTCCTTTGAAAGGAACCACTCGAAGATGAAATTATTGGTAAAGCCGAAGCCGGATGCCTTGTCCCAGTTGTTCAGGTGAGCATTCCACAGAGGGTTTGCCACAGGGTAATCGTCAATGCCTTCCTCAGGATAGTAGAGGTACCTGTCTATGCCTCCGTCTGCATTGTACTTGCGGTAGTAAGGATTGGCATAGGCGTACTCAGCAAAAGACACCACCGGATTTGAAACGTCAAGCCAGTTTATCGAGAGTTTGTTGCTGAACTGGAACTTTCCAGAACGGTAGATGAGGTCCACATTACCCTCAAGAGTCTGTCTGTCAGAGTCTTTCATAACACCGGCAACATCTCCGTAGCTCAGGCCGATACCATACCTGATCTTGTCCTCACCGCCCTCGGCATAGATGTTATGCTTGTGTGTGAAGCCTGTGCGGACCGGTTCGCTGAGCCAGTAGGTATCCACTCCCCTTTCGATTTCCTTGAGTCTCTCGTTGTAGAGGTTGTCAAGCCTGATCTGAGAGAAAGGATTACCTGTGTGGTCCTTGTACACACCTGCAAGGGACTCGAACTCGAGCTTTTCACTAGAGTTCATAAGATTGTAGTCCGAAAGGTCGGCTAGTGAAAGTCCGAAGTCCCCCTTATAGGAAAGCTGGAGTCTTCCTCGTGCAGGTGCCTTGGTCTCGATGACCACGACTCCGTTTGAAGCCTTTGATCCGTAGATGGCCGTCGAAGCGGCATCCTTGAGGATGGTCACAGAAGCCACACGGTTCATATTGAGGTTCATTATGGTCTCCAGAGTGGTCTCGAAGCCGTCCAGGATAAAGAGAGGCTGGTTCGGGTCTGTTCCATACTCCTCTTTAAGTCCTGCCACACTGGTCTTGCCTCGGATCTCGATGTCAGGCATCATATTCGGATTTGAACCGAACTGGGTACTCTCCATCATCTTGAACGACGGGTCAAGGGTCTTGAGGCTCTGAAGGACATTTGTGGAGCCGACTGCCTTCAGCTCATCTGTCTTGAATGTAGCGGAAGCTCCTGTGAAGCTCTCCTTCTTCCTCTCATACACACCTGTCACGACCACATCTGCAAGCTGCTCTGCATTCATACTCATCACGATCCTGGAGAATGCGGATGCATTTTTTGTGGTATAGAGCCTTACCTCCTCATCATAACCCATATACGAGAATGTCACCTCGCATCTTCGCTGAGGTATCTTGAGTTCATAGGCTCCGTCCACATCAGTCATTGTTCCAGTCTTGGAGTCATCCACATAGACGGCCACACCGATGAGCGGGTAGCCGTCTGCGGCATCCACGACCTTTCCCTTGAGCACCACGGTCGCTTCCTGAGCGTGCAGTGTCAAGGGAAGAAGAAGGAACAATATGTTCAATAAACGTTTCGTCATATGTTAGAAGCGTCTTATCCTGTTTTCTCTTTTGATTTTTTCGAGGTTATCGAGGCTGAAACGGCCGTCTCCGGCTTCTTTCTGCTTCTCGACCTTTATCTCCTGCTGCTGAGGGGCAAGCGGAATGTCCACTCCTTCCTCAAATCCTGCAGACTTGGTGAAGAGTTCGTTGATGTCAGCTGCGTTGTACTTCTTGAACTGACACTTCTGACGGAACACCCTGCTGTACCTGCCCTCGTTGTCGATGGCCATAGCGGCCAGGAGGACTGTCTTGTTCCAAGGAGCTCGGAAGTTCACTGTCTCCGCATAGTAGACTCCATAGTACACAAGTGTCTCATAGAGAGCCGCATCCGGATAGACCTCAGGGTCCTCGAGACCGGTCACATAGTCTATCATAGTGTAGTAGTAAGACTTGTACTCTCCGTCGATCTGGATGGTCACAGGAACCATTGCATAGCCTCTGTACTGTGCACCTGCATCGGCATTGAGTTCGTACAGGTCATCTCCGTTGTAGAACTTGTCATAACCGGCAGTAATGGTGATGTCCGCATAATTCTCCTCACCTGTCTTGAACGGCTCACTGAAGATCACGTCAGCAAGGAAGGCACCGCTCTCCTTATCCATAACTACTGCAGCCACCACATACTCTGTTTCAGGAGCCAGGAACGAAATCGTTCCTACAGACTTTCCCTGAGAGAGCTCGTAGTAAGAGAACTCATACATATCTCCATAGTACGACTTGTTGATCAGGTCTGTGACATCTGTCTTCACCTCATCGGCTGTCGTTCCGACAGGATAGACATACCAATAATAATAGTGGGCCGCATCAGTCGGAGTCACAGCGATGGTGAGAGAGTTGGATCCGGCTTCCTGAAGCTGGAAATCAAAGCGGCAGTCCTCTGCAGGACCGGCTGGAGATGTCCTCACTGTGAATTTCTGCATTGCAGTAGTCTGCTTGCCCGCCTTGTAACCGAAGACCACCATTGTGTACTCTGTGTCAGGTTCAAGTCCTGTCATACGGCCCGAGAGGCTGCCCTCATAGACAAAGCTGAGGATACCCCAGGTACCATAGTCTTCCATAAGGTGGGCATATATTTCCTCTTCGTTCATTCCCTCCATAAACTTGGATGGCTCTGCAATCATCACATAAGGGTCATTGTTGGTAGTCTGCACATCCACGAAGAACGAAGACTGATCCACATCGTCACCTACTGTGACTGTAATCACATTGTCTGAAGGAGCGACATCAGATGTCGTATGCCATACGTAGGCAGGTTCGCCGGTAAGATGGCAGTCTTCGTCCCACTTGCAGGCGAAGACGATGTACTCTGTCAGCGCGAGACATTCAAACTGGCTGTTGACCTGGTTGATGTCGCTGTACCACTCGTAGTACTCTGCGCGTGTGGTTATATCCTGATACTCAAGAAGATCCTGGATATCCCATTCGATATATGCCTGGAAGACTGCCATAGGATCGTCGCCGTGTACGGCTGCATATTCCTCATATGTCGGTCTGTCCATAAGGTTCCAATAGTAGTTGACTCCATCGTGGGACGGAGTGACTGTGATGTCCATAATGTTGTCGGTCTCAGTCACATCCACAGTAAGTGAGATAGGACCCTCATACGGAGGCTGGGTTCTCGCAGCTGCCGAATAGACCTCTGTCGTACGCTCGCCCTCTGGAGTGATTCCGTAGACATACACGACATAGTCCGAATCCGGATCCAACCCCTTATACTGGAGGTTCTCGTAAGAGCCCTTGTTGAGAATGGTCTTAAGGTACTCAGGCACTGAAATGTTCTGATTCTGAGCCTCAAGAGAGTAGTAAGACAAGTCTTCCTGGAAGATCTGCTCGTCAGAAGTCATAGAGTCAAACCACTCCTTGCCGACAACCTGACCTACCCAGGTGAGGTCGTCTGACGATGTAATCACGCTGAAAGAGACCGAAGTAGACTCTGTTCCGTTTACAGTAAGGACTATCGGAGCGTTCCAAGCCGCCTGAGAGACTTCTACAAGTACATCTTCCAGTCCGGGATAAGTGACGGTAAGGGTAGCCTTACGCTCGGCTCCCGACTCGTTCTTAGTTGCCGACACCTCTATCAGCTTTGCTTTCAATGTGCTGACTGTCAGCCAATCAGCATCATAGGACACATAGATTTCCTCCGGATCTGCGACATTCTGCACCTGGTAGACGATCTTCTGCATCGAACCTTCTGCCGAAAGCTGCACCGAAGTGCTTGAAAGCTGGATTGACGGCTCCCATTTTCCGGCTTCTTCCACACAAGCTGCAGCAAGGAACACCGAAGCTGCAGCAAGAATATATGATAATATCTTTTTCACTCTCTTACTTATAATCATATGTTACAGTCTCACCGATCTGGCAGAGGGCGCAGTTGGCGACATCATAGTTGCCGTTCTCATCCGCAGCAGTCACCATCACAAGGACCTTGCAGTTCTCGGCCACCCATTCTTCTTCAAGAGGAAGCACAAGCACCTTTGAAGCCTTGTCACCCTTGGCCAATGAGCCAAGCTTCTCACCTGCAAACGAAAGCTGAGAAATCTGACCTGCAGCGTATCTGAGAGCATTGTGATGAGTGTTGTGCCAAGACTCGTACATTCCGGCCTGAAGGGCATAGATTTCATCCTCAAGGAGCCAGGCTGCGACTCGGTAATTATTTGCCTGGGCTGCCTTGACCTCCACATTCACAAGGACGTCTTTTCCGGACAACTCTGCTGCCGCAGCTATACCGGCATCGGCTTTATCCTTCTTAAGAAGGTCTATCTGGGCCTTGATCTCAGTAAGGTCTGTTCCGACAGAGTTTGTTGTCAGATTGAATGTCAGCATAGGATAAAGACCGGATATATTATAGGCCATCGAAAGGTCGCGTGCCGCTTCTGAATAAGCCGGGTCGGCTTCGCCTCCGTTGTAAGAATGTGAAGCAACGTGATGATACAGACCATTATATGCCTCATCCTCCGAGAGCTTCTTCAGACTCTCCATCATTCTTGGACAGTTTGAGCAAGTCGCTCCCGTATGCTGGACAAGCAGCATCCTGTGTCTGAATGAAAGGCTTCCCTCCTGCAGATCGGCAGGAAGTTCAGGGACATCATTTATGGCAGTAACCTTCACATCTTCCGACACCGCAAGGCCATATACGGCATAAAATATATACTCACCTTCAGTCTCAGTAGTAAAGACGTTGGAAGCCAGAGGAGTCCTTTCGTATGTTACATATATTTCCGCATACTCTGTGACATCCTGTCTGGTGCCATTCTCACCTGTGAGTTCCACCTTGAATGTCACGGCGTCAGTGCCGTCGCTGCGGATCTGGTCTGTGTCCGCAACCAGAGTAATCTCCCCCGTAATGATTTCCACCGGGAGTTCTTCCGAAGGATTGCCGCAGCAGCACAAGGCTACCAGCGGCAATATAAAGCTTAAGAAGCTTTTGATCATATTAATGTTATCTTGCTATGAATTTCGCCTTACGTGCTGCAGCTGCCTTGAGGTCCTCCTGGAGCTTTTCGCGACGAAGGGCATTGACCTTCTCCATTGCCTGTTCGTGCTTATCCTGGACCTGTGGCTGGCTGAGGCGGTTCTCAGGAAGCTTCTTCGAAGCGACCTTGAGCTCTGCAGACGCCGGTGCAGACTTCACTTCCACTGACTTGCCAGGCTTCTTCTGCGAGTCGATGAACTCCTTCACTGGAGAAGCACCGTCCTGAGTGAAGAAGAGGACATCTCGATAGAGTTTTGTGACATTGCCGTCGTAGTCGTATGCCATTGCCACCAATGTCATAGGTGTGTCATACTTAACCACGAATATGCTTGAGTTATAAGTACATCCGTACTCAAGTCCTGCATAGAAGAGCTCATCCGGATAAGTCTCCTCGTCCATAAGGTCGTTCTGGTAGATGTCGAAGTAGAATGCACTGCACTTTCCGTCTACTGTCAACTTGATAGGCATCAACGCATTTCCTTCTGAAATAAGTGGCGCATACTGCTCCTGTCCTGCCTTCACAAGCTCTCCAAGGTCATAGTAAGGGCCATACTCAAAGTTGAATGTGATGTCTGCATAGACTTTCTCAAGGGTTGTGAACGGCTCACTGAATGAAACATCAGAAAGGAATTCGCCTGTGTCATAGTCCATAACTACCGCACCCACCTTGTACTCTGTTGCAGGATATAGATCCCAGGCATTAGCGCTGTCGTCGCCAAGTGAGAGCTCCCAAGACGAGAATGTAGCGACATCTCCTTCATAGTAATACTCGATTGTAAGATTGATGTAATCCTTCACATCCTGAGCAGTGTAGTTAGAAGGATATACGAGCCAATGGTAGAACTGTCCCTTGTCCGAAGGAGTCACCTCGATGAAGGCAAAGTCCACGTCAGGGTCGCACTTGAACTCGAATGTACAGTCTGCCGGATTACCTGCCGGAAGAGTCACGAAGTCCGCCTTGTCAAGTTCGGATGTCGTCATCACACCAGCCTTGTAGCCGAATGCGAGGATGGTGTACTCTGTGTCCGGACGCATACGCGAAAAGTTCTTCGAGATGTTTCCTGTAAATGTGTACTCACTTACGATGTAGTCGTACTTTGTTGTGACATAGACGACAGCCTCCTCATCGGACATACCTTCGATTTCGCTCTTTCTCACCGGCATCACCACATACGGATCATCTGTAGTCACGGTTACCACAGCATCTGCTGACGACTGGGTTATATTCTCAACTGCAAGAGTGAGCTGGTTGTCAGACTGGCTTACAGGCTGGCTTGTGTGCTCGTATGTCGAGACAGGACCTGTGAGCCTGCACTGCTCATCCCACTTCACAGCATAGATCACGTATTTTGTGTCAGCCTTGAGCTCGAAATAGCCCCAGTCCATCACATCAGACTCGTTATAGATCAGGTAGTAATCCTCTGGTCCTGAAATCATTCCAAGGTCAAGAAGTTCGTTTACAGCCGAGTCTATCTCCTCTGCCTGGATGGCATCGCGCAGGCTGCCGCCGTGCTTGACCTTCCACTGCTCGAGAGTGTCCCAAGCCTCGATTCCGTAGTAGTACGGAACACCTGTGTGTGAAGGAGTGATGGTGTAATCAAGGATATAATCATTCTCCTCAGCTGTGAATGTGAAGGTGATGTCACCTTCATACGGATCGTCAGTTGTGAACGGCGCAGAGACGATATCAGTAGTTCTGCGGCCCTCGGTTGTCACTCCATAGGCATAAAGCACATAGTTCACAGACGGCTGGAGACCGTCGAATGTGACATTCTCCATAGAACCTGCAGCTGTCATCATCTCAAGGAACTCCGCACGGGTCATATCCTGGATATCAGCAAGGTAGTCGAAGTACTCGAGGTCATTCTGGAAAAGTTCGTCATCAGTCTCGAAGTACTCAAAGCTCTCCTTGTAGGTCACCATCGGGATCCAGGTAAGCTCAGGATCAGAAGTCACGATCGAGAAAGTGACGCTTGTGGCTGTAACACCTGAAACTGAGACTTTCAGAGGACTCACAAAGAACTCCTGAGACACTTCGACGGTCACATCCTCGGCTCCTTCATAGCTGAGGACTACCTGGGTTTCGCGTACTTCACCTGTCTCATTGACTCCCGCAGAGAAAGTGAGCACTCTGGCTTTGTTTGTACCGACAGTAAGCCACTCTGCCTCATTTGTGACAGAAAGTTTCTGACCCTCGACAGGATTGTCGATCATATATGCCACTTCTACTGCTGTTCCATCTGACAAGAGAACGACCTCTGTTTTGGCCAGCTGGATCTGCGGTGCCTCAGGCTTCTCCTGTTCCTGCTTCGGATCTTCCTTTTCCGGATCTTCCTGCTTAGGTTCCTCTACCTGGTTGCAAGCCGCCAAAGTCCACAGGGCAGCTGCTGCAGCAAGAATAAAACGTGATGCTTTCATAGTATGTTATATTTTACAGATAATCATATGAAACTGAGCCCTCTATTGGGCAATATGTACAATTTGCAAGGCTATAGTCGCCATTTGCAGAAACAGCGACGATCATAAGCTTGCAGTTCTCCTGCACCCATTTCGGATCCAGGTCAAAGGCTGCGATCATATCCTTTGATTCGCCTGCCTTTACAAGACCGAGGGTCTTGCCATATATACACTCTGTCTTCTCTGCGCCGTACATATAGCGAAGGCAGTTGCTGTGCATATTCTGCCAAGAAGCATTAGCTCCGCTCTGAGGGGAATGGATGTTGTCTTCAAGAACCCACACAGCCACGCGATATTTCGAATCCACAGCCGACTTTATGCTTATGTTCACACGCACCTTGTCGCCGTCGAGAGCCGAAGAGGCGGCAATTCCCGCTTCTGCCTTGTCCTTGCTGAGCGAAAGTATGGTCTCCTTGATTTCATCCTCGTTGAATCCGTCTTCTGTAGTAAGATTATAGGTCAGCATCGGATAGTTCCTTGTGAGATTCATCGCCTTCGACAGAGTCTGTGCAGCCGAAGAGTAGGCTGCATCCGACTCATTGTAGGAATGAGAAGCGACGTGATAATAAAGATCCTTGTATGTTTCATTTTCGGAAAGGCGCTTGAGCACGTCCATAAGCCTAGGACAGTTCGGGCACTCGTTTCCTGTGTGCTGAAGCAGGAGCATTCTGTGTGCAAAAGCGGTGTTTGCCGCATCCTGATCCTCAGGAAGCTCAGGAACTCCGTTTACAGCCTTGACAGTCACAGAATTAGAGATATCGAAACCTCTCATCGCATAGAGTACATACTCTCCCTCCTTATCGGTCTTGAAGTCTGAGCTGGTCAATGGAGCGTCAGAGCCTTCGTAATATATCTCCACATCTTCTGTGACATCGTGCTCCTCGCCGTGTCTGTCAAGAAGAATGACTGAAAGTTTTGAAGAATATGCTCCATCTGCCTTTATAACCTCCCTTTCTGCATAAAGGGTGATGGCTCCTTCAAGGTCTGACGTATCTTCATTCGGATCCTTATTGTCATCATTCGGTCCCTCCTGCTCAGTGTTGTCCTTAGGGTTTTCCTGATCTGGATCGACAGTGCCCTGGCAGGCGTTCATCATCAGCGCTGCAAGCGCCAGAAAAATGAGTTTTTTCATACAAAAAATATATTGATTTAACCGACAAATATAGTGAAAATCTTTGGAATACAGACACTCAAGAGCGGGCAGAAGAAAAACAACGGCAGATTATCCATAATAAGGAAAATATATAGTATATTTGAGGATTTGCAGGCCATCGATGGCCTCAATCTATGGATATAGAAACGAAAACAATAACTGAACATATGAAGACAGATATCGAAATCGCAAGAAGCGTCAAGATGCGCCGAATCACCGACATTGCAGAAAGCATCGGTATACCAGAAGACAAGATCGACCAGTACGGCCGCTATATGGCCAAGGTTTCCAGGTCACTCATTGATGAAGAGAAGATTGCCGAGAGCAAGCTTATCCTGGTCACCGCAATCACAGCCACAAAGGCAGGTATCGGAAAGACTACAGTCTCTGTAGGCCTCGCACTCGGACTCAACAAGATCGGCAAGAATGCCATTGTGGCCCTTCGCGAGCCATCGCTCGGACCTTGCTTCGGAATGAAGGGTGGCGCTGCAGGAGGCGGATATGCACAGGTCATCCCTATGGAGAAGATCAACCTCCACTTCACAGGAGACTTCCACGCCGTGACATCAGCTCATAATATGATTTCAGCCCTGATGGACAACTACATCTACCAACACCAGGCAGAAGGCTTTGCACTTAAGGAGGTCATCTGGAAACGAGTTCTCGACGTGAACGACCGCTCCCTCAGAAACATCGTGACAGGCCTTGGTCCACGCACAAACGGTCTCACAGCAGAATCAGGCTTTGACATCACTCCGGCTTCAGAACTTATGGCCATCCTCTGTCTGTCGACAGACCTTGAGGATATGAGAAGACGTATCGACAACATCCTTCTCGGCTACACGTTCGATGACAAGCCGTTTATGGTCAAGGACCTGGGAGTGACAGGCGCTATCCTTGTGCTTCTCAAGACCGCATTCAAGCCTAACCTTGTACAGACAACAGAAGGCACACCTGCATTCATCCACGGCGGTCCGTTTGCCAACATCGCCCACGGCTGCAACTCTATCGTTGCTACAAAGACTGCAATGAGCTTCGGTGACTATGTCATCACAGAGGCAGGTTTCGGAGCAGACCTCGGAGCAGAGAAATTCTTCAACATCAAATGCCGCAAGAGCGGACTCAAGCCGGAGCTTACCGTACTCGTAGCAACTCTCAATGGTCTCAAGATGCACGGAGGCACA
>JAFZED010000057.1 GCA_017560825.1 Bacteroidales bacterium
CCTCCTCAGCTCAGACGCATTGTCGCCAAGCGATGTATCCACCTGCGAGCTTCCCTGATGGAAGTCAATCAAAGCCTTTGTGTTGTCGTGCACAACCCTCTCCAAGACCAGCATCCTGTATTTAGTCCTGTCATCAAGCAGTCCCGACAGCGAGCTTATATAAAAGGTAAGTTCGTCAGGGAAAGGGAAGCTATGTATACAACGTCCCTCCTCGTAGAGTTTCCCGTCAAGGGAAAGGGTCACCTTCTTCAGCCGAGGACGGCTTCTGAATGTATGGATATATCGATATATGAAATCGCCTCCTGACGCTGTCAGGACGGTGTCCAGACGTACTCCCTCCTTGACTATAGGATCCTTCACATACTTCTCATACATCTTTCCCACACGTCCCTTCCGTCGCTCATTAAGCTTCCACTTCAGGTGCCGGGTGTAATGGATCAGGGCATCGCGCTGGGTCACTCCGAAAAGATTTTCCGCCATAGGTTCCGGTACATAGGATGAATCCCTCTTCATCGCATAGGTCTGAGGATAATGCCTCTCCAGAAAGATCTCCAGCTGATGAATGCGTATGAAATCTGTCGTGTCAGTAATTATCGAAGCAAGGAAAGCACGATAGCGCTCGTAGCCGCGGAGCTGACCGGCACGATACTGCTCACCTGTGACATAGATGGCATCCAGTGGTACGGTATCCCTCTGTATTGCCATAAAGGGCTGGATCTTCAGCTGCCAGCGGGAGTCTGACAAAGCTGCCGGCACGGTCACATCGAAGCTGATGGAGACATAGCCCGCCCTCTCCGCCACATTACGGAAGCGTGCTGTAACCTTCGAAGCATTTATCACATCAGTAGCCACCATCTCTCCAGTCTCGGAATCCCTTATCGCATTCATTATCAAGGGCTCGTCCACCAAAGTACCACGTATGCTGTCTACACTGACCTCAACATCCTCCTCAGCCTCCATCGGAGGCTCATCCGGCACGGAGAGCGACAGCGCGACGGTGCCTGAACGTATATTCCTGATTTTCTTATATGGCGAGCACGACACTATCATCATAGCCGCAGCCACAGCAATCAAACCCTTAGAACACATAGACAACAGCAACCATTATATCATCCGGAAGTACAAAGAATCCGTTACCAGAATCCACCGTAAGCCCACATACCTGACAGGAATATATATCATACCAGTCCATTCCGGCCCAAGCTCCGAGGCCAAACTCGAGGTTGAAATGAGGGCCGAGCATATGGGTATATCCCGCATACAGTCCCGCTCCGACGCGGTCGCCCTCCCTCGTAGCACGGGAAGTGATGCCGCCGTAATTATATTCCTGATACCTGGCCTTTCCGGCAAACCACCAACCCGATGAAGTGTGCCACGGCCACATACGGACGCCGGCGCTGCAGGAAATCTGGCGGATCTGGAACTGCCTCTGAGGATCGGATGCCCTGAAAGTGAAAGGGTTGTATCTGGCACCGGCCGAAAGGCTCCAGCGTCTGGACAAGGCATACGATCCTTCGACATTCATAGTCCCGAGGCAGGCGTAGTCAAGAACATTCGTCGACAAAGTAAACCTCTGTGCATCAGCAGCATATGATGAGGCAAACAAAGCAATTGCCAATAAAAACAAACGACATTTCTTCATAACATCAATACCTGCTGAAAACCTGTTCTACTATAGTCCTCTTGTCCGGATACTCACTGATAAGGGCTTCCTTCAAAGCCTGACGCGAAGTAACATTGCCAGTCAGGACCGAAAACATTGCCGACACTGAGACTCCCCTTTCATTCAGGAAACGGAAGATCTGAGGATAGAACCAGTAGCTCGTGCCGAAAGTCGGGAATGTTCCGCCGTAGCGGTCCTTGAAGAACTTGCTCTCAAGATAGTAGGCCCACATCTCCCCAATCTCGCAATATCCCGAAGATGGGCCGGTGCCGTCTCCATAAGTCATATCATTGTCTTCAAGGAAGGACTTGATTATGTAGAAGATATAGTTGTTCCAGTAGCCTGTACCCACTTTTGAGAAATGACTTGCGTGGGACATCTCGTGCACTGTTGTGGAATAAAGGGTCCTGTAGTCCTTTGCAGCTGCTGCTCCGATAGTGATGTCAGGCAGAAAATATGTGAGCAGACTCGCATAGTCCCCCAGGAACTCCTTTATATCGTCCTGACTGACCAAAGCCCCCTGGTGCAGCATCACAGCACTGCTTGCTGCCAGCTTATGGAAGATCCATATCCTTAAATCCGAAGGAGGAAGTGCGAGTCCGAGGTCCTCTGATGCACAACGGGAAATGTAGTCGTAGGCAGCATTGTTCACCACACACCTTCTGAAAAGCTTTTCATCCGAGGTCTTTGTGACAGTCATATTCACACCTGTCGGCTCAGTGCGGCCCAGGGTAGACACAGAAGCAGGCACAAGCACAAGATTGAATCCGATAGAAAAGCCCTTCTCGTTTTCGAACACGAGTCGATAACGCAGTTTTGACGAGAAGGACTTCTCCATCTTATAGTAGCCGTCGCGATCGGTCACTGCATAGTCGTACTTCACAAAGGAGTTGCAGCACACACGCACTCCGGCGACGCCTACCGGCTTACCTCCGCTGTAGTGTTCATCCTCTATGGTTATCCTTCCGGCAGGCTGCTCCTTGGAGGAACCTCTGGTCAGCGTCGCGATGCGGTCAGCATTGCCTGTAAGGATATATGCCTCACGTTCCACCGCATCCCAATCAATACCGTCCGCACGGGTAGCTGCATCATTTTCGGATATATAGCACTCGTCTATAACCTCATAAAGAATCTCCGGAAACTTAAAGTCAGGAGGTACGACTGCGTACTGCCAGGTGACACGTCCCTCAGGGACAGAGGGATCGTGGTACCAGTCACCGTCCACCACAATGTCATAGTCAAGCGGGTGGTCAGTCATCACGAGTCCCAAAGAGTTAAGCAGGTCCACTTCCTGCTCGGTACGTGGAAGAAAGCGGACATACAGATGGGTCGTCTTCACGTCCACTCTGTCAGCCTTGGTCGGATATAACGACTGAAGTGCCTTTGTCATATTTTCAGTCGTGTAGGGATTTTCAAGTCGCTCTCCCAGGACTATCCTGTCGTGCGTAAGCTCACGGCCATAGGAATAGTCCAGTCCGCGGCCGGTCCCAAGACCTTCCTTGCTGCAGGACAGAGCCAGGAAAGCGAGTACAACAAGTGTAATTTTACCTCTCATAACCATTTCTTTTTAATTACGGAGGCAAAGTTCCAGAGAAATAGCCGTATACTCAAAAAGTATACGGCTATTTGCGAAAAACGGCCTCCCACACACGTAGGAGGCCGTTTTCTACCTAGAATTTTATTTCCGTTTTACAAAAACAAAAATAAAATTCTAGGTAGCGTCAGTCATTTTTGCTTAAAAATAGCTTACTGTCTTCTGTTCAACCGCAGAAAGGATGCTGTTAGCAACGCGGCTCACTCCGAAACGGAAGAGGTTCTTGTTGAGCCATTCCTTTCCAAGGATAGTCGAAACGATAGAGTAGTAGCAAAGTGCGTCCTGAGCTGTAGAGATGCCGCCGGCAGGCTTGAATCCGATGATCTTGCCTGTTGCCTCGCGGAACTTTGCGATACACTCACACATAATGTATGCGGAAACAGGTGTTGCATTTACATCCACCTTTCCAGTCGAAGTCTTGATAAAGTCCGCACCTGCCTCCATTGCAAGGAAAGAAGCATTTGCGATTGCCTCAGGAGTTCTGAGAAGACCGGTCTCAAGAATCACCTTGAGGTGTACTTCTCTACCCTGTCTGTGAGCTACCTCGTCAATGCACTTACGTACCTGACGTATCTCCTCAGCTGCCTTTTCATAGTCTCCTGCAAGGAATGCATTGAGAGCGAGAACGATGTCAACCTCATCAGCACCCTGCTCTACAGCCATCTCACACTCCTTGAGCTTTACCTCGAGGAAACTCTGCGATGTCGGGAAGCAGGCAGACACAACTGTGATGTTGAAGTCACACTTTCTTGCCTGATCTACAGTAGCTGCGAAGTTCGAGTACACGCAGATAGAAGCCGGAAGAGGCCACTCAGGATATACCTGCTGGAAGGCGTTCACCTTGTCAACAAGTCTGGTTACAGAAGCAGGAGTGTCGTCTGTCTTCAGTGTGGTAAGGTCCATCATTGAGAAACAGTCCTTATAGACCTGCTCAGAGGCTACATTCTCAAGGTTTGCTGCAATGATTTCCAAAGCCCTGCCTATCTCCTCACTGTTGGGAGTGTAGCCATATTTATTCAAATAATCCACCATATATAAATTAATTTTTATTATTTCCTTAAAATCTCAACTTCGAGTCAACGATAATAGTTACCGGTCCGTCATTGACAAGCGACACCTTCATATCCGCACCGAAAATTCCCTTCCCAACTTTCTTGCCCAAGGCATCCTCCAGTTTTGAAAGGAACCTTTCATATAAAGGTATAGCCACATCCGGCTTAGCCGCCTTTATATATGAAGGGCGGTTGCCCTTATGGGTCGATGCATATAAGGTAAACTGGCTTACAGCCAATATATCTCCGCCTATATCCTTGACCGACAGGTTCATAACCCCTTCTGCATCATCGAATATGCGCATCGCCGCTATCTTCTTCACCGTCCAGTCGAGGTCTTCCTCCGTGTCCTCATCGATGAAGGCCGCAAGTGCCAGAAGTCCCTTTCCGATGGAACTTTCGTACTGCTGTTCCTCAACCCTTACGGATGCTTGCGTCACTCTTTGTAATACTACCCTCATTATCCTCTTATCTGTATGCTGAAACCTTCATCAAGCAATGGCTTTACAAAGGCCTTCATTTCTTCTACCGTGTACTTTGCCAGACTCTTGTCCGGGGTCTCCCTGTCTATGGTGTAGACCATAATCTCTCGTGGAGAAAGCTGTCTCACTATGTTCATCCAGGCCTCCAGGGCCTCAGGCGCCGCTGTGTCAAAGTCAGGCGACTTCAGAAACATAGTCTGAAGGATGAACCTTCCCTTGAACTGCATCAGACTCTCCACCACTTCATCGAGTCTGTAATGCCCTACCGGCTTGTTTATCTTCTGCACCAGCTCATCCGACGAGGCATCAATCTTCAGGATAGGATTGTCTACCTTCATCAGAGCCTGTGCCACCTCAGGTTTTCCGACCAACGTCGCATTTGAAAGGACAGAGACCTTTGCAGCAGGATAGTACCTGTCACGCAGACTAAGGATCAAGTCTATCACTGCTGGAAAATCCGGATGCATTGTCGGTTCTCCGTTTCCTGAAAACGTGATAGAGTCCACCGGTGTACCTTCTGCAGCACACGCTGCTATCTTCTGCTCAAGCGCCGCTGCGACCTCCGCATAGGTCGGGAACCTGCGGTCCTGCGCCCCATCCTTGTTCCATCCGCATTCGCAATACACACAGTCAAAATTGCAGAGCTTGCCCTTCGAAGGAAGCAGGTTCACTCCAAGGGAGGAACCGAGTCTGCGGCTGTATATAGGCCCGAATGCTATGTCGTCAAAATGCAGCATTAAATTATTCTTCTTGAACGGCTCTGCGCAGTTACAAAGCCTGTTTCATCCAAGTTGTCAACCAACACAATGCCAGGCTTCTTGCCGGGAGCCAAAGTTCCGAGCACATCGTCCTTCTTGAGGAATTTCGCTCCGTTGAGCGATGCCCAGGTAAGGATCTCCTGCATAGGAACATACGGGAACGCAGTGTGCAGACAATTCATCTCCTTGACCATATCAAGGTCGTCGTTGCTCGAAAGCGAGTCTGTTCCCAAGGCAATGGCCAGACCGTTTTCCCTCATAAGGTCAATCGGCGGCAAAGCGTTGTGTATAAATATATTTGAAAGCGGGCATATAGCGAA
>JAFZED010000058.1 GCA_017560825.1 Bacteroidales bacterium
CCTGCACTCACTTCAGCTGACCTCCGTCAGGACGAGGACGTTCTCGACACCTGGTTCTCATCTTGGCTCTGGCCGATCTCTGTGTTCGACGCTGCAAAGGCAGGTCATCCGGAGCTCGAGTCAAACAAGGACCTCGCATATTACTATCCTACAAACGACCTCGTGACAGGTCCGGACATCCTCTTCTTCTGGGTGGCACGTATGATTATGGCAGGAAACGAGTTTATGAACGACGTTCCTTTCCGCAATGTATACCTTACAGGTATCGTACGTGACAAGCTCGGACGCAAGATGTCCAAGACTCTCGGTAACTCACCTGACCCGCTCGACCTCATCGAGAAGTATGGTGCGGATGCAGTTCGTCTTGGTATGCTCCTCTGCTCATCTGCAGGAAACGACATCCTCTACGATGAGTCACAGATCGAGCAGGGACGTAACTTCAACAACAAGGTGTGGAATGCCTTCCGCCTCGTGACCGGATGGAATGTAGACGAGTCAGCAGAGCAGCCTGAGGCTTCTGCGGTTGCAGTGAAGTGGTTCGACAACAAGCTCAGCCAGGTAATCGAAACTGTAGAGGATCATTTCGCCAAGTTCCGTATCTCAGATGCACTTATGGCCATCTACAAGCTTTTCTGGGATGACTTCTGCGCCTGGTACCTCGAGGCTGTCAAGCCAGCGTACGGTGCAGGAATCGACAGAAAGACTTATGACGCAACCATCGGCTTCTTCGATTCACTTCTGAAGATGATCCATCCGATTATGCCGTTCATCACCGAGGAACTCTGGCAGAATATGGCAGAGCGCAAGGCAGGCGAAACCATTATGACTCAGCGCTACCCACAGGCTAAGCCATACGACACAGAATTCATCGCCAAGTTCGAGATGGCTTGCGAGGCGATTGCAGGTGTACGTAACATCCGCCAGAGCAAGAATCTTTCTCCAAGAGAGGCTCTCGAGCTCAAGGTCAAGGGTGATTTCCACGCTGAAGTTGTTCCTGTGATCGTGAAGCTTGCAAATGTAACAGTAGCTCCTGCAGAAGGCGATATGTCTGCAGCTCAGAGATTTATGGTGAGAACATTCGAGATGTTCGTGCCTCTTACAGGTCTTATCAACGTGGAGGAGGAGATCGCCAAGCTTGAGGCAGAACTCAAGTACCAGCAGAACTTCCTTAACAGCGTGCGCAAGAAGCTTTCTAACGAGCGTTTCGTTGCAAATGCGCCTGAGGCAGTTGTTGCAGTAGAGCGTAAGAAGGAAGCAGACTCTCTTTCAAAGATCGAGAGCATCACAGCATCACTTGAAGCATTGAAAAAATAACACATAAAGCTATGATAGTAAATCCACTTCTTTTCGGTAGTCTCGGCGTATGGGAGATTATCCTTATTGTTCTCGTTGTACTTCTGTTCTTCGGAGGTAAGAAGATTCCTGAACTTATGCGCGGCCTTGGTAAGGGCGTGAAGAGTTTCAAGCAGGGACTCAATGAGGTTGAAGAAGAGATTAAAGAGATCAAGAAGGACGTAGAGTCTGAAGCAGAAAAGACTGAGTAATGGCAGTCAGCACAGAACCACAGACTTTCTGGGATCATCTTGAAGAATTGAGAAAGAGCATATTCCACGTCCTGGCCGTGTTCGTGTCCTTGGCCGTGGTTATGTTCTTTTTCAAGAACTTTCTGTTCGACAAGGTTGTCCTTGCCCCGGCATCATCAGATTTCTTTCTGTACCGTATGCTTGGGGTAGATTTTTCATTGTCTTTGGTAAATCTTGAGGTGTCAGCTCAGTTCCTCATACATATGAAGGTGACCTTCCTGTGTGCATTGGTTCTGGCCGTGCCTTATCTCATATATGAAATATGGAAGTTCGTGCTTCCTGCGTTATATGAGAACGAGAAGAGGGCTGTGCGTGGGGCGCTAGGTTTCGCATCTGTCCTTTTTTATATAGGACTGGCGGTGGCGTACAGTGTTATATTTCCATTTATGCTGAATTTCTTCGCCAGCTATCAGGTGAGTCCAGACGTGCCAAACAACTTCTCCCTCTCTTCCTATATATCTATGTTCATCTCAACGATGCTGGCATTCGGCATCGTGTTCGAATTTCCGGCGGTGATAGCGGCTCTATCGAGACTGGGTGTAGTCTCACGCAGTCTGCTCAAGCAGTACCGCAAGCACGCGTTTGTCGTGATACTGGTGCTCTCTGCCGTGATAACCCCTTCCGGCGACCCTTTCACTATGATGGTGGTCTGCCTGCCGCTGTACCTCCTGTACGAACTAAGCATTCTGATCTGCAAGGATAAACCAGTGGAAATGATTGAGGAGTAATACATTATGATATCAATAAACAGTCTTACAGTCGCATATGGCGGTTTCGTTCTTCTGAACGACATCAACTTCCACATCAGTGAAAACGACAAGATCGGTCTTGTCGGAAAGAACGGTGCGGGCAAGTCGACCATATTGAAGCTCATATGCGGACTGCAGAGCCCGACCAGCGGAAAGGTTGCTGTTCCAGGTGGAATGAAGATAGGTTATCTTCCCCAGATTATGGAGCATCACAAAGGCCGCACTGTCATCGAGGAGGCAATGCTTGCCTTCGCTGATATGTTTGCCCTTGAAGCTGAGCTTGAGGCTATCTCTACGGAACTTGCTCAGAGAGAGGATTATGAGTCCCAGGGCTACCACGACCTGATCGTGAGGATGAACGATGTCAACGACCGTCTGTCCTACAGCCGTTCTGAGAATCCTCGTGTACAGGCGGAGAGGACTCTCATCGGACTCGGATTCAAGTATGAAGAGCTGGAGCGTTTGACCGAGACTTTCAGCCAGGGATGGAATATGCGTATCGAGCTTGCGAAGATACTCCTTTCAAAGCCCGACGTGCTTCTTCTTGACGAGCCGACCAACCACCTTGACATAGAATCAATCGAGTGGCTTGAGGGTTACCTCAAGGACTACCGCGGATCCCTTGTACTGATTTCACACGACAGAAAGTTCCTCGACAACGTGACCAACAGGACAGTCGAGATTATGGTCGGAAGGATCCACGACTACAAGGTTCCGTATAGCAAGTACCTGGAACTCAGGAAGGAACGCCTTGCACAGCAGCAGGCCGCCTATGAGAACCAGCAGAGAATGATCGAGAAGACTGAGGAGTTCATTGAAAGATTCCGTTACAAGCCGACCAAGTCGAACCAGGTACAGTCCAGGGTAAAGCAGCTTGAGAAGCTTGAGAGGATAGAGGTGGACATTGAAGACAAGTCTACACTTGCAGTTAAGTTTCCGCCTGCGCCGCGTTCGGGGGACATCGCCTTTAAGGGCGTGGACCTGAAGGTGGGCTACGGCGAGAAGATAGTGTTTTCTGACGCGCAGATCGAAGTGCGCAGAGGTGAAAAAGTGGCTCTCGTAGGAAGGAACGGCGAAGGAAAGACCACTCTTATGAGGGTGATTATGAATGAGTTGGATCCGAAGGAGGGTAGTGCTAAGGTGGGTTACAATGTAAATGTAGGCTACTATGCTCAGAATCAGGAGGACATCCTGGATAAGGAAGACACTGTGTTCGGAACCCTTGACCGCATAGCAGTGGGAGACATCAGACTCAAGCTTCGCGACATTCTCGGAGCCTTCCTTTTCAAGGGTGAGGACATCGACAAGAAGGTTGCAGTACTCAGCGGCGGTGAGCGTGCACGCCTTGCAATGGCCAAACTCATCCTCAAGCCGTACAATCTTCTTGCACTCGACGAGCCGACCAACCATATGGACATCAGGTCTAAGGACATACTAAAGCAGGCTCTCAAGTCATACGACGGAACACTTATCATCGTTTCCCACGACCGAGACTTCCTCGACGGACTTGTGGACAAGCTTTATGAATTCCGCGACGGAAAGGTGAAGGAGCATCTGGGAGGAGTTCAGGAGTTCCTCGAAAGGAGAAAGCTTGAGACTCTCAACGAACTTGAAAGACATTACAAGCCTGTAGCCGAGGAAAAACCTGTCGAGGTGATCCAGAAGAAGGAGGAAGCCAAGCAGGAGTACGAGGCAAAGAAATACATCTCCAAAGAGGAAAGGAAGATCAGAAACCGTATCTCGTTCCTGGAGAAGGGCATAGAGGAGCTGGAGGAAAAGCAGAGCCAGATCGAGACCGTCCTTGCCAACCCGGGTCCGGACGATGACATTATGGAGCTTACCAGGTCGTACCTCGAGAACAAGCGTGAGCTTGACTTCAAGATGGCCGAATGGGAAAAGCTCTCTGAATCAATTGAATAATAAAGCTTTATATATATGGAAGAAAACAAAATGCAGTACCTGTTCGGAATGCATCCTGTACTCGAAGCAGTAAAGTCAGGTAAGAAGTTTGACAAGGTGCTCTTGAAGCAGGGACTTGAGGGTCCGCAGTTCAGAGAACTTATGGAGCTGCTCAAGGACAATGAGATCCCGTTCCAGTTTGTCCCGGTGGAAAGACTTAACCGTGCTGTCCGCGGATCACATCAGGGAGTGCTTGCCTACATCTCGCAGATAGACTACGTGGATATCGAGCAGATGGTCAACAATGCACTTGCACGCAGCGAGAATCCTCTCCTTGTGATTCTTGACGGAGTAAGTGATGTTCGCAACCTTGGAGCTATAGCAAGAAGCCTCGAGTGTGCAGGCGGACAGGGCGTGATTGTGCCTGCCAAAGGCGGCGCGGCAATCAACGCGGACGCCGTGAAAGCTTCTGCAGGTGCCCTTATGAGGATAGACACTTGCAAGGTTCCTAATCTTCGTGTTGCTGCTTACTATCTGAAACAGAGCGGATTCCGTCTTGTGGCAGCAACTGAGAAGGTGGATAAGCTCATCTATGATGTGGATATGACAGGTCCTTGTGCCATCATTATGGGATCGGAAGGAAAGGGTATCTCGCAGAGTATGCTTGAACTTGCTGACGAGAAGGCTGCCATTCCTATGTCAGGAGAGATTACCTCTCTTAATGTCTCAGTAGCAGCTGCCGTACTTATGTACGAGGCTGTAAGACAGAGAACTGTAAAATAATGTTTGTCCTTGACTCGCATTGCGACACACCGTCGCAGATCTTGAGACTCAGGGACTTGTCCCTTGACAACGATCACGCCCACGTCGATTTTCCGAAACTTGCAAGAGGAGGAGTCGACGGGGCGTTCTTTGCTATATATGTCCCGGCATCGCTGGGCCAAGTAGAGGCAGAGGCTTATGCTGACCTGCTTCTGGAGCGTCTCAATGTCACAATGGAGGCAAACCAGGATAAGGCAGCCTATGCACAGACCTCTGATCAGGCATTCCTGAATAAGGAGAAAGGGTTGTTCTCGGTCTTCATCGGTCTGGAAAACGGTTCTCCGCTGGGTACATCTCTGGAAAAACTCCAGAAGTACTATGATCAGGGAGTCAGATATATGACCCTTTGCCATTCGGCAGACAATGAGATCTGTGACTCCTGTGCAGCTGCAAAACGTTGGGGAGGACTGAGCCCGTTCGGCAGGGAAGTGGTCAGAGAAATGAACCGTCTGGGAATGCTCATCGATGTCTCCCACATCTCTGATGACTCTTTCTATGACGTTATCAGGCATTCATCAAAGCCGGTTGTGGCAACACATTCCTGCTGCCGTGCCCTTGCATCGCATCCGAGAAATATGACTGACGATATGATCAAGGCTCTTGCTGCTGCAGGGGGAGTGATCCAGATCAACTTCTATCCGTTCTTTCTCGACGACGGCTTCAGGAAAGTCTTTGACGCGTCAGGACTTGCAGAAAAGGAGCATATTGAAGCGGAATTCATAAAAGATCCTGCTGATGAGAAGAAAAGACAGTCCTGGAATCAGGTGCAGGATGAGATACAGTCTCTCCAGCGACCGTCATATACAAGAATTGTAGATCACATTGACCACGTTGTGAGTCTCGTGGGAATTGACCACGTCGGTCTTGGTTCGGACTTCGATGGAATAGAGGTCACTCCGGAAGGAATGGAGGATATATCGAAGTTCTCACTCGTCTTCGACGAGATGCGCAGGAGGGGATATACCGAAGAAGATATCGAGAAGGTGGCCGGCGGAAACTTCTTCCGGGTTTTTGATCAGGTGACAGCCTAACGCTGTTTCTGGTGGTCGTGTTTCTGCAGGACTACCATAGTTACAGACACCAGGATCATTATCATTCCGATGACTGTCTTCACTCCAAGATGTTCATCAAGGAATATGACACCCAGGATGACGGCTGTCAGCGGCTGCAGGGCTCCAAGGATGGAAGTAAGGGTAGGTCCGATTCTTCTGATGGCCTTTACACC
>JAFZED010000059.1 GCA_017560825.1 Bacteroidales bacterium
TACTGGTGAGCAGTCTATCCTTATCCTTGTCGATGGAATCGAGCGTCCTATCGACAGGCTTACTGTTGAGGAAGTTGAAAGCGTTACCGTCCTCAAGGACGCAGCAGCAGCCGCTCTTTACGGACACGAGGCTGTAAACGGTGTACTCCTGGTGAAGACAAAACGTGGAACTGCCGGTACAGGTAACCACATCAAGGTCGGTGCTTCACACAAGCTTCAGTTCGATCCGGACTTTGCTGATATGGTGGGTGCATATGACTATGCAAACGCTCTCAACATCGCAAGAGCCAATGACGGTCTTGCAGTTGCTTACTCAGAGGCAGAGCTTCAGAAGTTCCTTGACGGAAGCGATCCTTTCGTTTACCCTAACGTAAACTGGAAGGACGAGGTCTTCAAGAACACAGCAAATGAGACAAATGCCTACATCTCAATGTACGGTGGTACAGACAAGGTGCAGTATTACTCACTTCTCGATTACACTGATGCCCGCGGTCTTTATGCAAATCCTGATCAGGGCGACTGGAACTCTCAGCTCAAATATTCTAAGGCTAACATCCGTACCAACGTAGACTTCCAGGTGACTGAGTCTACAAGAGTCAAGACAAACATCCTTGCACTCTTTATGGAGACAAACGGTGTTCCTAACATCAACTCAAGCGATGCTTGGTGGCATCTTTATAAGGTTCCTGCATTGGCATTCCCTATCAAGACCCAGCAGGGTACTTGGGGTGGTAGCCAGACTTACGGCGACTTCAACCTTCTTGCGAAGTCTCAGGGCGCAGGTTTCTCAAAGACTCACCAGCGTCAGATCTGGGCTGACATCACTTTGGAGCAGGATCTCTACGGCATTCTCGAGGGACTCCAGTTCTATGTGGGCGGATCATATGACAATGCTTCCAACATCATCGAGAACCGTACAAAGGGTTATCAGTATGGATGGAACTACTACGATCCTACTACAGGTGAAATGAAGGAGACAACAATGGGTACAGTAGAGGATAAGCTCGTGTTCAATCATTGGGTTGATTCACAGTGGCGCAGCGGAACAGTCAAGGCTGGTTTCAAATACGCGACTAAGTTCAGCAACGGTGATGACTTCGCAGCAAACCTCAACTATAACACCAAGAGCGAGATCCGTGACGGACGCAGCAACACCTGGTATCGCCAGAATGTAGCTCTCGCAGCACACTACGATCACGCAGACAGATTTATGGCTGACCTCGTGCTCGCAGCTAACGGTTCTAACCGTTCATATCCTGCAAAGTGGGCGTTCTCACCTACATTGGCTCTCGGTTGGATCTATGCTGACAACGTAGAGGACGGTCTTTATGGTAAACTCCGTGCTTCAGCAGGTATCCAGCACACTGACTATGTTCCTGCAGCAGGTCTCTGGCTTGACCGTTGGGATGGCGGACACGGTGATTTCTATTACGGAAACAACTTCGCACAGTCTTGGGGAGCCTTCCTTACTCAGTTCCCTACAACAAACTTCCGTCAGGAGGCAGCTTACAAAGCTAACTTCGGTACTGACGTAAGAATCGCAGGTTGCCTTGACATCGTTGCTGACGTATTCTATCAGCAGCGCCGCAACATCCTTGTAAGCGCTTCTTCACTCAACTCTTCAGTAGTAGGTCTCCAGTCAGCATATGATGACAAGGGTGCTGTTCAGAGCTATGGCGCTGAACTCGGCCTCCGTTTCGCGAAGACATTCGACAACGGCCTCAACTTCAATGCTACAGGTATGGCTTCATACTCAAGAAACGAGATCATCGAGTGGATCGAGAATCCTGTATATCCTAACCTCTCTGTAATCGGAACTCCAGCTGATGCTGCCCGCGGACTCGTGGCACTCGGATTCTTCGAGAGCCAGGAGGACATCGACAACAGCCCTCTCCAGCAGTTCGGTCAGGTGAAGGTCGGCGACATCAAGTACAAGGACATCAACGGTGACAACGTCATCAACGAGAATGACTACACTGCTCTTGACTACGGTACAGCATTCCCTTCATTGAACTACTCTTTCAGCCTCGGTCTCGAGTATAAGGGTGTAGGAATCAATGCTTCATTCCAGGGAGCTGGCAACCAGATCAAGAACCTCCGCTATGTAGACGGCGTCTGGGGAGCTCTCTCAGACAACAGAAATATGTCTAAGGAGTACTATGCAAACTGCTACGACATCGCTGGCGCAAATGCATTGTATCCACGTCTTTCGACTGAGAATGTAGCAAACAATGCTCAGGAGTCAACAATCTGGTACCGCAATGTATCTTGGTTCAAGATGCGTGACTGCGAAATCTACTACAGATTGCCTGCATCTGTTCTCAATCGTGCAAAGATCTCTGACGGCAAGGTGTTCGTGAAGGGTCAGAACCTCCTCACACTTGATAACATCGCAGCTATGGATGCCGAGAATCTCAACACAGGCTATCCTGTGATGAAGGCGGTTACCTTTGGATTTTCTGTAGTATTCTAATAAAGATTGACTTATGAAACTTGATAAAATTTGTTTATTTATTCTCGCCTGTGTCATCTCGGCATCGTGTGCGGACCTCAACTACACTGAGGAAAACACACGCGATGAGGATTGGACATACGAATACTATGGAGAAGGTATCAAGAATATGGTATTCGACGTTTATGCCCAGGTGTATAATCGCGAGTTTGAGTCCAACAGTGCAACCTTCCTTGCCGGTGCTACCGATGAGGCAGTCTATGCATTGGAGACTGGTGCTGTAAATGGCTATGTAAACGGTGGATGGAGTCCGGCAAATCCTTTCTCTTCTACTTGGGACAAGGCCTACACTGCAATTTCTGAAATCCATATGTACCTTGAGAAGATCCACAAGACTGATCTTTCAGATTGGCAGTACAATCCTGAGTATCAGACCTGGATCCAGCAGATGGAGCTCTTCCCTTACGAGCTTCGTTTCCTCAGGGCTTACTTCTACTTCGAGCTGTTCAAGACTTACGGAGACGTTCCGCTTGTCACAACAACTCTTACAAACGCTCAGGCAAACAACGTTACACGTACTCCTGCCGCTGACATCGTGAAGTTCATCGTGGACGAGCTCGATGAGATCGCTCCGCATCTTCCGCTTTCATACGCGACTGAGGTAGGTGCAGAGTTCGGTCGTGCAAACCGTATTGCAGCTTATGCATTGAAGGCACGCACACTCCTCTATGCTGCATCTCCTCTCCACAATGCGGCTACTTGGGATGAGGCTGCAAAGGCTTGTGCATATGTCATTGACAATGCTGCTGAATGGGGCCTTAAGCTCAGCAAGTACGGTGACCTCTGGGGTGAGAACGCATTCTTCAACTCAGAGCTCATCTGGGGCATCGGACGAGGTGCAAGCAACACATTCGAGATGGCTCACTATCCTATCGGTGTGGAGAATGCTTCATCTGGAAACTGCCCTTCGCAGAGCCTTGTTGACCAGTACGAGTACCAGGACAACGGCCAGACTTTCGCTCAGCGTTACCCTGGCAGCATCGACCTTACTCAGGTCAATCCTTATGAGGGTCTCGACCCACGTTTCGCTCTTACAGTAGTGAAGAATGGTGACGAGTGGCCTTCAAACGGTGCTCAGAAGAAGATCATCGAGACTTTCTACGGCGGATTCAACGCTTCTCCTAAGTATGGCGCTACATCTACAGGCTACTATCTGAAAAAGTATGTTGACGGAGCTGCTGTCACAACTGCTGACAATCAGGTTACACGTCGTCACACTTGGATCATCTTCCGTCTGGGTGAGTTCTATCTTGACTATGCAGAGGCTGTGTACAACGCTACCGGCGACGCAAATGACAAGACTTACGGAATGTCTGCAAATGAGGCTATCAACGTACTTCGCAAGCGCGCAGACGTGAATATGCCTGAGTTCACAGAGAACGGTGCAGAGTGGGTAGAGCGTTATGAGCGTGAGCGTCTCGTGGAGCTCGCTTTCGAGAACCACCGTTTCTGGGATGTACGTCGCTGGAAGAAGGGCTCACAGTACTTCAAGGAGGTTCAGGTGGCTCAGATCAGCGCTACTATGCAGCTTACAAGATCTACAGTTAAGCGTCAGTGGGATGACAAGTACTACTTCTATCCTATCCCTCAGACAGAAAATAAGAAGAATCCAAATCTTGGACAGAATCCAGGATGGTAGTAATTAATAAGGAGTTCAATTATGAAGAATATATTTAAATTTTTCGGAACAATTCTGACAATTGTCCTCACTGCTGCTTTGACTGGATGTACACTTGAGGAGCAATTCGAGTCTGCTGAGGCAGGATTGCATATCAAGGTGTTCTTCCCGACTAAAGTGGTTGCAGGACAGCCTATGACCATCAACGGTTCAGGCTTTGCAGATGCTACCAAGGTCGTGTTCCCTGGCGAAATCGAGGTTACTGACTTCGAGATCGTAAGCAACGATATGATCAGAGTGAATGCTCCTGCAGGTATCGCTGCAGAGGGTGGAAAGATCCGTGTATGTACAGAGGCTGAAGAGACCGAGTCTCCGCTCCCTCTCACTCTTGGAAATACTGTCATTTCAGGTTATTCTGCAAATGCGGGTGATCAGATCGACGGTGGTGCACAGATCACTATTTACGGTAAGGACCTCGAGTTCATCACTGGCGTCGAGTTGCTTGATACAGATGGAAATCCTGATCTTATCGAAGACGAGCTCTTCAACCGCAAGAGTACAGGCAACATCATCTTCACAGTTCCTAAGAAGGTGTATGAGGGTACATTTGTCGGTAAGGTCTACACTATCGACGGCAAGACTTTCGAGATGCCTGAGCTTACTTACAAGCCGGCTTCTGACGGTGGCTACTTCGAGACTGTAGAGCACATTATCTGGGAGAATGACGGTTCTATTGGAGAGGCTGGTTGGGACAATACTTATCGCTTTGCCCTTGAAGGCACAAATGGCGGTGATGCTTCTGTTGATGTTCCAGCTGATCTTTGGGCGCTTATGAAGAACGGTCCATTCCAGGTTAAGATTCAGCCTGTGGCTGATTGGTGGCAGATCCGTGTCCTCACAGGTTATTGGCAGGGACAGTGGCCTGCAGCCGATGACAGCGGTAATGGTGATGTCAATGTAAATTGGACTGATATCGTTGCTGATAATGGCGATGGTACATTTACAGTGACTCTTGACTTTACTGGTCACGGTATTCTTGATCTGATGGATGAACAGAATCTCCTCTTCGCCGGTTCAGGATTCCAGATCCTTAAGATCTATACATCTGAGGAAGTGTGGGTACCTGGCGGTGGCACAGTCGAGATCGTAAGAACTTCTATCTGGAAGAACGACGGTTCAGTAGGTGCAGCTTCTTGGTCTGGAAGCCCTTATCGCTTCGCTCCTGACTTCAACTCTACAGGTGAGGAGGTCTATGCTGTCCCTGCTGAGACTTGGGAGAAGATGAAGACAACTCCATTCAAGGTTGATATCCAGCCTGCAGCAGACTGGTTCCAGATCCGTATCCTTGACGGATGGTGGTCAGTTGGAAATGTCGACACCAACGACATCACTCCTAACTATGAGGGTCTCGTAGACAATGGTGACGGTACATTCACATTCGTTTTGGACCTCCCATCTAAGCCAGACCTTGTCCCTGTTCTCGATGAGAAGCATCTCCTCTTCGCAGGTGATGCCTTCACAATCCTCGAGATGTACTGGGAGGAAGAGGTCATCGTGCCAGGCGGCGGAGCTCCGACCGAGGTTGTCCTCTGGGAAGGCGAGGCTATCGCTGAGGACTGGGCTAACCAGCCTAACATCCTTACAGATGGTGGAATAGAGCTTCAGGAAGTAGGTGCACAGCCAGGCCAGACAATCTACCTCTATATGGAGCCGATTGATCCTACGCAGCACTGGTATCTTGAACTCGTTGAAGGCCACTGGAATGGTACTACATATCTTGTAGTCTGTGCAGTAGGTGCTGACACTCAGGGCAAGTTCGTTGAGTACGACCTCGAGGCTAACGGTGGAAGAGCCGCTCTCGAAATCACTCAGGAAATGCTTGATACAGTATGCGCAGCACCGCAGGGTTGGGGTGGTACATTCATCGCAAACGGTGACAATCTTAAGATTACAAAGGTTACTCTCTTGTAATATGAGATATTCTTGATCAGCAAGGCTGGCCTTCGGGTCAGCCTTGCTTTTTGTATATAATCGATTGGAAAACACCAAAAAAATTCTATCTTTGCCGCGATATACCGTAATGGTCTGAAAATCATTATTTACAACTCAAATATTTTTATGAAGAATTTACTTAAACTTTTGGTAGTGACTGCATTGTGCGCATTTAGCTGCGTGTTTACAGGCTGCCAGGAAA
>JAFZED010000060.1 GCA_017560825.1 Bacteroidales bacterium
AAAGCGTCGGACTTTTGTGTGAAAAGGTCTTGAGATTAAGAAGGTAATATGGGAATATACGAAAATATGACACCTCTGGCAGTCCTCTCCGAACACTGGGGATACGACTCATTCCGGCCCTGTCAGGAAGACATAGTCAACGCGGCTCTTGACGGCCGCGACGTGCTGGCCATACTTCCTACAGGAGGCGGAAAATCGGTGTGTTTTCAGGTCCCTGCGCTTATGAGAGAGGGAATTGCCATTGTTGTGACCCCTCTGATCGCACTGATGAAGGACCAGGTGCAGAACCTCAATGAAAGAGGTATCAAAGCCCTGTGCGTCAATGCCGGAATGGGCCGTCGCGAGGTAGAGCTGACACTGAACAACGCTGCCTATGGCGACTTCAAGTTCCTCTATGTCTCCCCAGAGCGTCTGTCCACCCGCGTGTTCCAGAATTACGTCCAGGAAATGAATGTGAATTTCATCGTCGTAGATGAGGCTCACTGCATCTCCCAATGGGGCTACGATTTCAGACCCGACTACCTTCAGATCGGAAAGATAAGGGATATGGTGGATGCCCCTGTCATAGCCCTGACCGCCACCGCCACCCCGCAGGTCGCCGAGGATATAATGGAGAAGCTCCGCTTCCAGGAGAAGACGCTTATCAAAAGCGGCTTCGAAAGGCCCAATCTTTCATATATCGTAAGAAAGGTCGAGGACAAATCCGGTCAGCTTCTGAATATATGTTCGAGCGTTCCCGGCACCGGAGTCGTCTATGTGCGCAGCCGTAAAAAGACGGAGGAACTCTCAGCTTTCCTCCGTGCGCAAGGACACTCTGCGTCGTTTTATCACGCCGGACTTGGTTCGGATTCCCGTGCTGACCGTCAGGAGAAATGGAAGAAGGGGGAGATTCGTATAATGGTGTGCACCAATGCCTTTGGTATGGGCATCGACAAGCCGGATGTCCGCTTTGTCGTGCATTTTGATGTGCCGGACTCTCCGGAGGCATATTTCCAGGAGGCTGGCCGAGGAGGCAGAGACGGTAAGAGGAGCTTTGCCGTGATGCTTTGGAACTCCACCGACATCAAGCGTATGAAGCAGATAGCGACAGTGTCCTTCCCGTCTCTTGAATATATAGAGGACATCTATCATAAGGTCCACTCTGCATATGAGATTCCGTACGACACCGGTGCAGGCCGTCAGCTCAAGTTCAACCTTGAAGAATTCTGCAGGAAATACGGACTTCAGCGTTCATCGGCGTACTATGCGCTAACCTACCTTGAAAGGACAGACCATCTGACCCTTTCTGAAGATGTGGACATATCCACCAAGGTCCAGATCAGGCTGGAGCGTAATGAACTCTACGACATAGAGTTCCCGGACCCTAAGATGATTCTCCTGCTTGAGACCTTGATGCGCAAGTACACAGGACTCTTCTCCTATCCGGTCCCTATTGACGAGGACTACATCGCCGGCCGCATAGGCGTGACCGTCCCTATGCTCCGTCAGCTTCTGTACAACCTGGCCCTGGAGCACGTGATAAAATATATCCCTTCCGACCACGCGACCGTCCTCTTCCTGCACCACGACCGACTCCGTCCGAAGAACCTAAATCTTGATCCGGAGAGATATCAGATGCTGAAGGATTCTTCCGACACCCGTATGCAGAAGATGCTTGACTACATCACGGAGGAAGACACCTGTCGCAGCGCCTACCTGCTCGACTACTTCGGCCAGAAAGAGAGCGCAGATTGCGGTACCTGCGACGTCTGCCGTTCCTCTAAAAAATCGTCAGACACGACTCTGAAGGAAGCTCTTGTCAAATTTGTAAATGATGAAATGTCAGGCTCTTACACCCTTGAAGATGTGGCCCGCCGTTTCGGCTCCCAGACATCCTCAGACTCTGACACCTACATCCGCCTCCTCCGCCGCCTCATCGACGAAGGAACTGTCCCTGCACCTGGCCTGTAGTCTTCCATACATCATCGTCATCCCCGGCTTGACCGGGGATCCCAGAACCACTGTGTCATTTCCAGGGCCATAATCGACACAAAGGTCGCTAAATACACTGTTTAACATTGAATTTACAGACCACTGTGTCATATTTCCACCCAAAAACGTCACAGAGGTTAACACTTGATGCAGCGACGCAGGGTTTTCGGGCCAAAAACCTGTTTCGGGAAAATATATGATGTGTTTTGGTCATAGGTGGTATATGGAATTGCAGAATATATGTACAACGGTTAAACGACTTAAATGAAGACGCGAGAGAATGATCAGTTATTCGCGTATCTGTGTAAAGTTTTATATCATTCCCAATGATTATTTAATTACCTTTGTGTCATATATATACAGATATGAAGAAACTGTTTACCATATTATCATTCGTACTGTTGATGGCCATCTCCTGCACCCGCTTCGACGACTCCGCCATCTGGGAGGAACTTCTTAACCACAAGGAACGCATTGAGAAACTCGAGGCTGAATGTAACCGCTTGAATGCCAATATAAACTCCCTTCAAACCATCCTGGAGGCCCTTCAGACCAATGACTACGTTACCGACATCGTCAAGATTATGGAAGACGGAGTTGAGATAGGCTACAGCATCACCTTCGCCAAAGGCGGCACTATAACCATCTACCACGGCACAAACGGCGATGCTCCGAAAGTCGGCATCCAGAAGGCGGCAGACGGCCAGTATTACTGGACATCCGACGGCGAATGGCTGACCGATGACGACGGCGAAAAGATCCCCGCAACGGTCCAGGACCCTGACGCCGGATATATAACCCCACAGTTCCGCATAGCCGAAGGCGTATGGTATATATCCTTTGACAATGGCAGCACCTGGCGCCAGATAGAACACGAGGAGGAGCCTGAACCTCTTTTCCTGGACATCGATGCTACCAATGAGGATTATGTGATCCTCACTCTGGCAGATGGCTCTCAGATAAAGCTCCCTAAATACAATAAGGCGAGGAGCTACTGGTACGGCAAGAAGATGGTCTGCAATGGAGACAGTATCCCTGCAGGATCTTGCTTGTCATCTGTAACAGAAGCCTTCCCGTATCTTGTGGCGGAGCAGCTCGGAATGAGTCTGGTCAATTATGCAATCGGCGGAACGGTAGTGGCTAAGCGATCAGGAGACTATGACGAGTGCTACTATGATCCGGCGAGATGGGAGTATGACAAGAGCAACGGTCTCCTGGATAAGTCCAAGAAGTATCTTGTGAATACAGGACAGAACACAAGCCGCCGCTATCAGATATATAAGTATAACGGATCATCCTGGGTCGGTGGCGGCACCTCATCGGATAATGCCGGAAGGTACGTGCTTTCTGACAGAGTAGGAGAAATGGACGACGATGCTGATGTAGTTATGATTATGTCTGGATCGAACGATTTCTACTACAACTGGAACCCGTTCGGAAACTTCGAAGACGGCAAGTACCGCAACAGCGGTTATAGCGGCTCTACCAGCAAGCCTGTTGTTTTTGATGAAAGTGTGAATCTGATTTACAGTGATGGAGTTGAGCTTGTGCAGAAAGCGGCTCCAACGCCGCAGAGCTCTACCGTGGACTACTCATATCCGGCCTATTTTACCTATAAGACTGTACCTGTGATAGGGGGAAGGACGGTGAAGATCCCATATGGCAGAAATGCCTGGTGGCTTGATGCAGATATGAACGATATATCATTGGTGAATTTCACTAATGGCAGTGACGATTTCACTCATATTGCTCCTCCAAATGCTGCCTATATCACAGTATGCTTCAAATATGCAGAAGTCCAGCCTGAGGATTGTGTAATCTATATGTCCAAGGAGAGTGTGCCGGATTCGTATGGCAAATCATCAAATGAACCGAACGAAACTTTCTGTGACGGCCTTCACAAAATGTGCAGGACGTTATTGAATAAATATAAGAACAAGGACATCATCATCCTCATTCCGATCAAGCGCGTGCAGGAAACTCACTGGAGCTGCATCTATCCGGAAGACACGAACAGGTACGGAAAGACCCTCAATGATTACCGCGAAGCCCTGATAGAATGCTGTGAGTACTATTCGATTCCATATATCGACCTCTACACACTCTCCGGTCTGAACCCTCACATCGACCCGAGCCTGTTCGGCGACACCGACGGCAGGGCAGTCCACCCCAACGCCGAAGGCCACAGAAAAATGGCCGCAGTCATAGTCGCCCAGATGGAAAGTATGAAGAAATATAATGAATAGGCATTTATATATATGAAAAAATATATCCCTCTCCTCATTGCCACATTGGCACTCTCCATTTCTTGCGCCCGTTTCGATGACTCTGCCATCTGGGAGGAACTCTTGAACCATAAGGAGCGCATTGAGAAATTGGAGACTGAGTGTAACCGCTTGAATATCAATATAAACTCCCTGCAAGATATTCTGGAAGCCCTTCAGGCCAATGACTACGTTACCGACATCGTCAAGATTATGGAGGGCGGAGTTGACGTCGGCTACAGCATCACTTTTGCAAAAGGCGGCACCGTAACCATCTACCACGGCACCAACGGCAGTGCTCCAAAGGTCGGCATCCAGAAGGCGGCCGACGGCCAGTACTACTGGACCGCCGACGGCGAATGGCTGACCAATGAGGAAGGCGATAAGATTCCGGCAGCGGTCCCATCGGAAGATGGTAAGTATATAACTCCACAGTTTCGCATTGCTGACGACATCTGGTACATATCCTTTGATGGCGGTAACACCTGGAGGCAGATAGATGCTGCAGATAATCGGGATGAATTCTTTCAAAGCGTATCTTCTGATGGGGAATATTTATTTCTGGTGCTTTCAGATGGTACAGAACTGGTGATTCCCTTTATTACAACCAGCCAGTCCTTCAGGGGAAAAGTCGTTTCTATCTTAGGCGACAGCATTTCTACCTTTGAAGGATGGATACCTGTTGAGGACGGACATAATCTTAAACACAGGAAACGCTATCCGCAGTCTGACCTGCTTACGGATGTCAGATTGACCTGGTGGCATAAACTCATTAATAATCTAGGAGCCAAGCTTGGCGTGAATGACAGTTGGGCAGGATCGAGAGTCCATAATAATGCGTCATCAAATTCCGGAGATTTAGGTCCAGATGCCTGTATGGCATCGATTACAAGAATTACCAATCTTGGCGCAAATGGTACTCCGGATCTTATATTCTTTTATGGAGGAACCAATGATGCAGGAAAAAATGTCCAGTTGGGAACGTTCGACAGCAGTATAAATCACAAAGTTGATCTTACTGCAACTACCTGGGCTACATTTGCTGATGCATATGCAGCTGCAATTATGCGAATGCAATACTTCTATCCGGATGCGAAGATAATAGCATTGACTCCGATGTGGGTGAAGTCCTATTATCCTGTTTCAAGAATGAATGATTTTGCCGAGGTTATTGTCAGTATCTGCGATTATTTTGGAGTTCCTGTCATTGACCTCAGGAAATGCGGAATCAATGCCAATAATATAGACTCTACTCTTGGTGACGGCATACACCCTAATGCCAAGGGAATGGACTTGATGGAGAAATACATCCGCAGGCAGCTTTTCGCGTTCTACGAAGGTGACTATACAGAGAACATCGTGTACAAGGTTACAAACAACTTGAATGATGCAGTAAACACTGACAGATACATCACTGGAGTCTCATCTGGCAAGTCCTACACTGCACAGCTGACCGGCAATTTGTCAAAGATATGCGTCAAAATGGGCGGAACCGACATCACTCCGTCAGCTTTCAATACGGAAAGCGGCGTTATATATATACCTGAGGTCAGGGGCGATATTCTGATTGACGAGAGTTCTTCGGATGATGTCGATGAAGGCTCATCTGTGACGACCTGGTATCTTGATCATCGTCAGAATTCAGCTAGACTAAATTCGGAGTTCAATACTTTCGGGCGAGGTTGGTGTCATATCCCTGGCTCTGCTGCTCATAACGCATATATGGGGAAACCAATCAATATCATAGGTTTCTTTACTGATAAACAAAGTCAGCTGGTCACTCTGATGAAGATCAAGGAATATGGAAAAGTGGAAGACGGAGTAGTCGTGGCAGAGACAGTAGTGACAACAGGTAATTACGGTAAAAAGACTTTTGTCACTGTCAGCTTCCCTGAAATAGTTTTGACGGAAGATGAATGTCTGAGTATTTTTTCACAGGTTGATGGTAATATACAGGCGTTCTATTCCACTTCACCACTCACAGATGCCAATGGAATTGTTGACAGTGGATTTTACGGACGTGTCCCAATGGTGTATGGCAGCGGCAGTCCTTGGGAAGTTAAAACCAGTACTCTAGGCCTTTCGGTCGGCTATACAGAAACAAGATAGATCATCCCTGACTACGTGCTGGCTTGGTGTACTGAGAAAGAATCACTCCGAATGTTGAGACTGCAATGCCGATCCACTGGCGTGAGTTGAGGATTTCGTGTCCAAGAGACCAGGCGATTAGGGCAGCGGCTACTGGAATCAATGCTGAAAATATGCTTGACTTCGCTACTCCGAGATTCTTGATTGTGCTCACCCACAGCGAGAATGCAAGACTTGAGCACAGGATGGCAAGGCATATTATAGGATACCAGACCTCCGGTGTAAAGTGGGTTTCTATACTGAATCCCTCCAGACCCTTCCACAAGAAAAGCGGGAATAGGTAGGCGGAGCCGATGAGAAACTGGTACATTACAATTGTCTGGCTATTGTAATTGCTTGCAAGACTTTTGGTTATAGAAGCGTGGCCGACCTCTGCCACCACAGCGATGAGCAGAAGGACGATACCCCAGATGAAATTGTTTCCCAGTTCTCCCTGAGCCATAGCCACCATAACGATTCCTACCAGAGAGAAAACGATTCCCAGCACGTTCACTGCATTTATCTTCTCCTTGAAGAAAAGTATGCCCGCACCTATCGAGAATATAGGAATGGTCGCGATGATCATCGCGCTGATGGTAGGGGAGCCCGTCTCTTTCAGACCATAGGTCTCACATATGAAATATATGAACGGCTCGAAGAAGGCAAGAAGCAGGAACTTAGGCAAGTCGCGCCGCTGTATGCGCTTTATTCGCGCATAAGCTGTATTAAACAGGAAAAGTACAACACCCGCAAGCAAGATTCTTACAAATACAAAATAAAATATAGGAATATTGAGGGCAATGAGCTGGTCAGTCCATATATAGGACATTCCCCACAATGTAATCGCAAAAACGGATGCGATATATACCAATGTCTTGCTTGGTTGTACCCTTGGTGCCATATTTTCAGACTTTATCTTAGCTGCTGCTCCTGACCGTTTATATATACATCTTCAATCACGCCCTTTAAAGTCACGCCCTCGTAAGGAGTCCATCCGCATTTGCTCTTCTGGTCTTCTGCCTTCACTATGAACTCTTTTTCATAGTCGAAGACAACCAGGTCTGCTTTCTGTCCCTTGGCTATCTTTCCTCTGTCAAGTCTGTACAGCTCAGACGCCTTTTCTGAGAATACAGATGCAATCCTTGTGAGCGGAATTTCTTCTTCGGCTGCGATAGTAAGCAGTACCGGGAGAGTCTGCTGGATTGACGGGAGTCCTGATGGAGCCTTTGTGTAGCAGGCTTCTTTTTCTGAAGGAAGATGTGGTGCGTGATCAGAGCCAATTGTGTCTATGAGGCCGGCTGCAAGAGCCTCACGAAGAGCCTGGCGGTCTGCCGGGGTCTTGACCGAAGGATTGCATTTTGCCCTGCTTCCGAGTCTTGAATAGTCTTCGTTGCTGAACCACAGGTAGTTGCAGGATGTTTCTGCAACGATGTCAGGATTGTTGCTCTTGGCTGCCCTGACCATCTCGATTTCCTCCTTTGTGGATATATGGCACAGCACAAGCCTCGTTCCGTGCTTTATCGCAAGCTCCAAAGCACGTATGCTCGACTTGATGCACGCCTTTCTGCTCCTTATATTCTCGTGCTCCTCAAAAGGAATCTCCTCTCCATACTTCCCGATGGCAGCCTGGAGATTCTCCCTGATGGTCTGCTCGTCCTCGCAGTGTACTAGTACGGGTTTCTCCTTGATCGCGAACAGCAGGTTAAGGGTCGATTTTTCATCCACAAGCATATTTCCGGTGGATGATCCCATAAAGACTTTCACTCCTGCTATGTCTTCCGGTCTGATTCCGGTCTGCTCGTCTCCTTCGCGTACAAGTCTGCAGATCATCTCGGCATTATTATTTGTAGCGCCGATATGGAATCCTGTCTTTACGGCAGATTTTTCTTCAGCAATACGGATCTTGTCCTTCAATGCTTCAGCAGTCACTGTCGGAGGGTTTGTGTTCGGCATATCGAATACAGTCGTCACGCCGCCGGCAAGCGCCGCGCGCGACTCTGTATATATATCCGCCTTATGAGTCAGACCCGGCTCGCGGAAATGTACGTGTGCGTCTATACCTCCAGCAATCACGTGCTTGCCTGCAAGCTCGCGCACCTGCGCTTCAGGATTCGCAGCCAAAAGCCTGCTCATCCTGAAATCGTAATCCTCTGCGTCTGCGTAAAGTACATCCTTGATGATTCCGTTCTCAATTACAATGCTGCCGGTCTCGACTTTCTCGGACGTTATTATAATAGGTCTGTGAAGAATGATCATTGCTTATCCTCTTGGCTTGATTTTTCTCATTTTAAGTTTGGGCACGCCCCAGAATGCTTCTCCGAAGATTCCACTGCTCATCTTGGATGTTCCTTCCTTTCTGTCCACGAATATGATAGGAACCTCCTTGATCTTGAATCCGAGTTTGTAGGTCGAGTACTTCATCTCGATCTGGAAACCATAGCCCTTCATCTTTACCCTGTCCAGGTCAATAGTCTCAAGCACCCTGCGTCTGTAGCACTTGAATCCGGCTGTGGTGTCGTATACCTTCATACCAAGTACTGTGCGTACATATACGGAAGCATAATATGACATTATCACTCGCCCGATAGGCCAGTTGATCACACTGATGCCGTTGCAGTAGCGTGAACCGATGGCAAGGTCAGCTCCGCCTTCGCTGCACGCCTGATACAGTCTCGGGACATCATCCGGATTGTGAGAGAAGTCTGCATCCATCTCGAAGATGTAGTCATACCCTTTCTCCACGCACCACTTGAATCCTGTTATATATGCAGTACCAAGTCCAAGCTTTCCTTTCCTCTCAATCATATGCAGCCTTTCCGGGAACTCCTGCTGCAGAGTCTTTACTATGCCAGCAGTGCCGTCCGGCGATCCATCCTCGATCACGAGGATATGATAATCGCCTTCGAGCCCGAAGACCGCCCTGATTATGTTCTCAATGTTCTCCTTCTCGTTGTAAGTCGGAATGATGATTACCTTTCTGTCCATACAGTGTCTCTTACCTATATTATATAAACACGCAAATATAATAAATTCTTTCCATTATATAATAGGTATATACGGACAACCTCCCTACAATTTCTTGTGTGTGAATATGGAAATTTATCGCTCGCGACGCAAGCTTTTCGCCCCCAAACCCTGCGTCGCTGCAAGGTTCTCTCATAAAGTGCCGCTTTCCCCTTCCCGACGCAAACTTTTCACCTCAAAACCTTGCGTCGCTGCACAGTTCTCACATAAAGTGCCGCTTTTCTCTTCCTGACGCAAGTTTTTCCCTCCAAAACCTTGCGTCACTGCAAGGTTCTAGCAAAATGATCCTCTTTCCTCTTCCCGACGCAAGCTTTTCACCTCCAAATCTTGCGTCACAGCACAGAAGGCTGCTAGCCACTATAGTTGTTGTTTAAGAAACAAGTATTCTGCTTTGTTGCAATTTATTGAATGCCCTCTCGCAAAGCCCAGCCCTCTCGCAAAGCCCAGCCTTCGCTCCAAATCCCAGCTGCCGCGCCCAGCTCAGCCCTCGCACAAAGCAGCCAGCGCGAACCCTTTGGGTTTCGTTCGCGCCGGCTGCTTTGAATCGCCGGCCCCGCTTTCGGCCGGCGATGGTGCGTCCCAAAACTAAAAAGTGGTCGGCTTTCATATTCGCCGACCACGTCTTCACTCCAGATACCCTCCACCTACGTTACGTCTGACGCATTTTCTCGACAATTTTGCAACAGAAACCATTTGCCGGTGTTGTCTCACCATCGTTATATCTCTGTCTTTGGGGAAAGACGTGCCTGTTTACACCTATATATAGATTTGCTCACATACGTTATCTCAAGGAGCAAACGACGTGGTGATCTAGATCAATATATCCATTGCTAACAAACGAGCTGAGCAAAGAATGTCCCCGATCATTGCTCAGCTCTTACGATTTAGGGCCATTTTGCCCGGTTTTACAACGAGCTTGACGAAGAATCGCCAATATTTTTGCGCAGCTCGCGCGATGACATCGAAAATTCCTCGTTGACGGATATTCTCCCTGCCCACTTTATTTGCTCAATATGACATTCCAGAGCCGGAAGGTATGCATTCCCTATCTTCTGTAACAGACATACATTAAAGTGCCAGCCCGGTCCTGACCAAAGCAAGTATCTTGCAGTTCTCTCTTCCACTTCTCTCTTCCACTTCTCTCTTTCAGTTTTCTCTTCCCGGTCACCGTGTCCGGCCGAAACCAGGGCCGGCCACTCAAGCCAAGCCGCGCGAGCTCGGCCTGAAGGCTCGCACGACTTGCCTTGTGCCCACCTACGACAGAACCCCGGCAAAGGTGTCGGAGGTCCCCGTCGACATCGCTGCCTACTTCCAAGAACAGGCCCCCTTTCTTGGAAGTGCCCATCATTCCCCATTTCCAGTCCTTATTCAGCCCCCATTCCAAGGACTGGCTTCCCGTTTCCTTCCTCCAGTCCTTATTCAGCCCCCATTCCAAGGACTGGATTCCCGATTTCCTTCCTCCAGTCCTTGTTTGGCCCCCATTCCAAGGACTGGCTCCCCGTTTCCTTCCTCCAGTCCTTGTTTGGCCCCCATTCCAAGGACTGGCTCCCGATTTCCTGCCTCCAGTCCTTATTCAGCCCCCATTCCAAGGACTGGCTCCCGATTTCCTTCCTCCAGTCCTTGTTTGGCCCCCATTCCAAGGACTGTCTCCCCGTTTCCTTCCTCCAGTCCTTATTCAGCCCCCATTTCAAGGACTAGCTCCCTATTGCCCGTCACGGGTCCTTGCAGACCTGCCTTGTCAAGGACTGTCCAGCTACAGTCCCGGTTCTGGATTTCCTTATATATATAAGAGTGCGATGTTGGAGTACAAGGTTTGAATGCTACGCTGCGGTAAATGATCTTGATGAAATATCGTATAATGTACCTGCAGAAGGGGAGCGGCCGCCTTATTTCAATATGAAAGCCGAATGTCCCGACCAGCTGCATTTTTCCATAATATATGATTGTGCTGTCTATCAGCGGTTTAGCATTCCGCGCTCAAAAAAGTGTCAAAAAAGTTGCAAAATTTTGCGGGAAAAATTTGGAAGTTAATTAAAAAGTCGTACCTTTGCACTCCCATTTGAAAAACGGGTGGCTGATGAGGCTGAGAGTTCTTTAAAAGACTGGCGCAGAAATCTTCCTGAAAAGATTTTTTTTTGAAAAAAGTTTCAGAAAAGTTTGGAAGTTTGAAAATAATGCGTACCTTTGCAGCCCCGTTCGAAAAACGGGTTCTCGCAAGAGAATATGAGAAGTTCATTGAAAAGACTGATTACTGTACAAGAAGCAAGTACCGAGAAAATACAATTTATCGAGAAGCGTTAATTCTTTTGAAGAATTATAAGTGTCAGAGACAAGCTAAGAATTATATATGAAATTATACAATGAAGAGTTTGATCCTGGCTCAGGATG
>JAFZED010000061.1 GCA_017560825.1 Bacteroidales bacterium
CTCGACGTCGTCCATACAAAGCGACAAACTCGCTCTTGCCACTTTTATTATACTTATCCAACAATCCAAGTTCAGACTCTCTTCCAATAATCTTATCCATAGTATTCAGCATTTTTGCAAATATAACAAAATCAACAAAATATTGTACCAAAGTTTGCAAATTTTAGCAACTTTGGTACAACATTTTAACTTATTTTTCCACCCAACAAATTATTTATCAAACCATTACATTCATATCGCGCGCTCAAAATCCACTCCAACAACGAGATGGCCTTACGGTTGGTATCCTCGTCTATCTTGCGGTAGCGGGCGAAGGACTTGCTGCCCTCTTTGTGACCGGTGAGGGCACAGATAAGGTTCGGGTCTTGTACCTTGTCATACATATTTCCAGAAAAGGCTCTTCTTGCTGAATGCGAGGACATAACTTCATATATAGGGCGGACCTCTGGTTCACCGGTCGTAGGATTTAGCCATACCTCCGAACGGGTTATGCCTGCATGTTGAAGGATTTTCTTGATTGCAACATTATACTTCTGCTGGGAAATCAGAGGCAGGATTGCATCACCTGGCAGATCCTTATACCTGTCAAGGATTTCCAGAGCATCTTTTAGCAAAGGTACACGAACAACCACAGGACGTCCGTCTTTGGTCTTTCTTGGAATGTATTCTACAGCTCCGTTAATGATACTTCGTCTCGTCATGGAATACGGGTACCCAACAAAATGCAAGTGCTTGATTTCAAACACTTGCATTTTTATTTTTCCTTTTTACACCACATTTGTGCCACGAGAAATTTGCAGATTGGCGGAGTTTTGCTGGGTATCGAGTGCATTTTTATCGGAAAACTGCTCTTGGTACCATCATTTTTCAGGGTATCAAGAGCAGTTTCGCTATGTTTTTGCACTTGGTCGGTTGTTACTTGAAAAGTTCCGAATGTGTGCCAAGGCAGATGAGTTTGACAACATTCGTGTTTTCATCGAACCAGATCAACAGGGTGTCACTTTCAATATGGCATTCCATACAGTCTTGAGTTTCTCTATTCTCTTCGGCTGGTTCTGATATTTCTTGAGATCCTTCTTAAACTGGCTTGTAATCTTCAGTTCCCTCATGCCTTCTACAATGACTCAATAAACCCCTCGAGATTATCCAGATTGATAGTTTCCAGATTCTCATTCTCTCTCGCCTCTTTCACTGCGGCCATCGTATGGGCATTAGGTGTGCGATAAACAGCGTCCATAAGGACACTCTCCACAAAATTGTTAAGGCTGCGATTCTGTTTGCGAGCCTCTGTCTTTAACCTCTTCAACAATTCATTACTAAGCCTGAAAGCTGTTTGGGTTCTAGTTATAGGAGTCTCCATCTTCTTCATATATTTTATATCACAAATGTATAACACTTATATAACATTTGCAAGAAGTGGGCAAAACTTTTATTATTCCGGGGTAATGCGAGCAGGGCCGCGATGTTTTTGCACCCGGTCGACTGGATATTTGATGACATTATATACCTTTGCAGAAGATTATGGTGAGACGACAGTCTTGAAAAGGGAAGCCGGTGAGAAGCCGGAACTGTGCCCGCAGCGGTATGTCCTGTAACACCTTGCACGATGCCATTGCAGTCCGGAGGGGCTGTGAGAAGGCGCAATAAGTGGGGATGAGTCCGAAGACCTGCCATAATAAGTCAAACTGTGAGGCCCGGGAGCAGGCTTCTGTAAGGCGTTACATAATGTTATTTTCTATTTTGATTTCGGCGGGACTGCTCTCTGCAGGCCGCCCGGCTGAATCTGCAGAGCAGCCGGTCACACCAGACACTCTGCACACCGTCACTGTGACGGCAGACAAAGGTGTAGTGATCTCCAGAACAGACACTCTCCACATCCACAATCCATTCGACATCACCGGAGAACTCCACCAGGTACCCGGACTCCAGCTTGGCGACTACGGTGGCCTTGCCGGCCTGAAGACAGTCAGCCTCAGGGGAATGGGAAGCCCTCACACGGCTATCTATGTAGATGGTGTCAGAGTGGGAAACGTCCAGTCCGGACAAGGCGACCTCGGAATGCTGGACATCGAAAATTACTCATCCGCAGTAGTCGACTACGCACAGAACAGCATCTCATTCAACACCATCAGGCCCACTTTCAGGAATGGTCCGACAGCAGGAAGCATACGTTTGAACGCAGGCTCATTCGGAACCCTCCTCCCTTCTGCGCGCTTAGACTTCAAACTCTCCGAAACTCTAGCTCTGTCAGCCCACGCCACAGGCATCATCAGCGAAGGCAACTTCCCCCTCAGCGACGGCTCCATAAGACAGAACAATGACATCAGACAGATCCGCGGAGGCCTCAACCTCTTCGGAACAATGGACGAAGGAGATTACCACATCAAAGCGTTCTACAACGCTGCGGAAAGAGGCACTCCAGGTTCCATATCCTGGCCCTCAGAAGACAGGCAGAAGGACAGGAACGCCTACCTGCAGGCCATTGCAAGAAAGACATTCTCACCTCTTTACACATTGAAAATCAGCACAAAAGCCGCTTACGACGACATATATTACACAAGCGCCTGGGGCGACAGCCAGTACGGCCAGACCGAGCTGCAGCTGAACAGTTCCCATATATTCAGACTCAACCAATGGTGGAATATATCCCTCGCCACCGACCTTCAATGGGACCGCCTCGCCTCGACCAACTACAACGCCTCGAGGACCACAGTCATATCCGCCCTCGCGAGTTCGTTCAACTTCGAACGCCTGTCCCTCAACGTCGCGGCCGAATATTCAGGATATATCGACAAGGAGCAGCGCACAAGGCACGCAGTGTCGCCGTCGATGGATTTCCGTATATATATAACTGAAGGCCTTGGCATCGTCGGCTTCGGCCGCCGAGCGTATAGGGTGCCGATGTTCAACGAACTGTACTACGTCGGCTACGGCAACCCGGACCTCCTCCCTGAAGACGCCTGGCTGGCCGACCTGGGCCTCGATTTCCACAGATCCATCTCTCCAGCGTGGAGCATAAGGGCAAAAGCGGACGCCTTCCTCAACCACCTGAGCAACAAGATCACCTCCGCCCCGACCGAAGAAGATCCTAACATATGGCTGCCGTTCAACATCGGCAAAGTACGCTCGAGCGGCCTCGATGTCATCACCGGAGCCGATTATGAATCAGGAGATTGGAAGGTATATATGGATATGAAATACTCGTATCAGTCAGCCGTCGACAGAACGCCCGGCAGCTACTCCTGCGGCCAGCAGCTCCCCTACCTGGCAAAACACACAGTCACAGCAGACCTGAAGGCATCCTGGAAGGGCTATAGCCTCAGTCCCCGCTGGGTCTTGAAGACCGGCAGGACAGACTCAGCCGGCACTCTCGCCGACTGGAACACTCTGGACCTGACAGCCACTAAAAAATTCTCATTGAAGAAGTCCAGCCTGACACTAAACTTCACCGCCAAAAACCTGCTCAACAGCAGCTACGAACTCGTAAGCGGCTACCCGATGCCGCCACGCAGTCTTGTCGGGGGGATTGAGTTAGGGTTTTAAAGGAGCATATTTCTATTTTTGTTTCTTGCGGTATCTCTGATGGGGGCTTTTGGGTTTGTCTGGGATTGTAGGCTCAAGATAATTCATATCCAATAATGGAGTTATGAACTTAGCTAAATTCTTGGTATGGTACGAGTAGCCGATATGTTCGAGGATTTCTCTTCCGGTTCTCGGTATACTACAGAACTGAATGATATTCTTCATCACTCCTCCTAACAGTTTATATGGAATTCTTTCAGCTCTGACACTATTCACAGTGTCAGAGCTAAGATCAAGCACAGAAGTATCATTCGATATCTCACTATTATTCAATTTCTTAACTTCACCAACTCTAACATCATCTATAACACTGACACGGACACACTCTCTCCAAATCGTAACCACAAACTCCCTCAACCTCTCATCATTCTCAAACTTGATATCTGGAGTGTAAAGCTGTGCTCTGGTCAAGCCGCTGCCGGCTCCCGTATAGGGTAAAAGATGAATGCCATTACTGAACAAAAGCTTGTTTCTCGGAGAGGACACCTCTAACTCACCGGGACTGTTGAAATCCGCTTCTACCTGCTTGCGTCTAAGGTTACACATCTACATATTTTCCTCAGCCACTTCTAGTGAATATTCAAGCTCAAATGTTCACTAGAAGTGGCTGAAATCATAATAAATGGAGGGAAATAGGCAGTTCTAGTGATGTTTTAGGGGTTGAAGTTCACTAGAACTTCGGGTGGGTGGAAATCGCTGGGGTATCTGCAGTGTTTTCACTATGTTTTTGCTACAGACCGGAGGTCTGCACGACTATGGGAAGGGAGAGCGAGTGCATTTTACCCCTGAAAGTGTACGCGGTCCCCTCTTTTTTCGGAGGACCGCGTACGGTTTTGGGGTGTTTTTGCTACTGCTCGGACAAAGATATGCCACTGGCAAAGAGCGGGAATGCATTTTTTTGCTATTTTCGCAAATCAGGAATCTAAGAAGAACCATTATGAAGAAATCCATTATAGTTATGACTGCTGCGCTTGCTGCGGCGTGCTCTGAGGCACCAAAGACAGAGGTTGTAATAGGTACATATGGTGAGCACCTGTACACCTATACCTTTAACCACCAGACACTTGAGTTCACTGAAACTGCAAAGGCAAAGGCGTGGAACGCCTCGTACGCATTGGCAGAGGGAGGGTGTATTTTTGCCGTAAGTGAGGTCGGCAGCGAGTCTGGCGCCTATTCTTTTGTGCACCAGAAGGACCAGGGCATTGAACTCACTGCGGAACACAGGCAGACCGGAGCTGACCCGTGTTTTGTGATGATATACGAGGATCCCGACACAGGAAAATATATGATGACTGCCGACTACAGCGGCGGATCCGTCAGCGTGTTCCCTATCGAGAACGGCAGGATCGGCAAGCGCGTGGAGCAGATTTGCTTCGAGGGCAGCGGCCCGGTAAGCGCACGTCAGGAGGCGTCCCACATCCACCAGCTGAAGGAAGTGCCTAGGGCTCAGGGATATATCCTCGCAAGTGACCTGGGTGCCGACGTGATCAGACTACTGAAAGCTGGCAAGTGCGAAGGCACAGCCGCTAATCCCGGCGCTCTGAAGCTCGAGCACATCAAGGACATCCCGTGCCCTGCGGGAAGCGGTCCGAGGCATATGGAGTTCAGTGCCGATGGGGAGAGGCTGTACGTCATTGCGGAGCTGAGCGGAGAGGTGCTGGTATATGGTGCCGGCAGCGACGGCGAACCGTCATTCTCCCTCGTGCAGAGGATCCAGGCCGATGAGGTGAATGCCGGAGGAAGTGCGGATATACACATACACCCTTCGGGTAAGTGGATATACACATCGCACCGTCTTGACAACGATGGCATATCCATATTCAAGATCAACGAGGACGGCACTTTAGAGAAGTGCGGATATGCCCGCACAGGACGCCATCCGCGTAATTTTATGATTACTCCTGACGGAGATCTTCTGCTTGTTGCCTGCAGGGATGACAGACTGATCCAGGTCTTCACAATAGAGAAGGACGGCACCCTGACACTCACGCCGAGCAAGCTCGTCTTCGAGTCAGATATGCCGTCCAGCATAACTGCAGTGCTGTAATCACCGCGGTGCAAAAGCACCTTTTATTTCTTAGGCTGCCTCTTGCCGGCGGCCTTTTTTGCTTTGCGTTTTGACTCCTGGATAGCCTTGCGCACCTTTTCCTTGCGGGCTGCCTTGTTTATGCCCACAGTGACATTGTCGAAGGATCCGTCCTCACCCTTTATGAATGAGGTTCCTCGGCCCTGCTCGTAGTCGATACGGTCATATACACGCTCTTCAAGACCGGACTCAATCAGTTCATAATCAAGGAGCTTCTGCTCCAGATTCGTCTTCTTCACACGGATACGGACAGGGTCACCGAGGTTATATACAATTCCTGAGCGCTTGCCCACGAGTCTGTAGCGGTCCTGGTCGAACTCGAAGAAGTCGCTGCGGATGTCACGCAAAGGCACCATTCCTTCGATCATAGTCGGCTCGACTTCCACATACATTCCCCACTCGGTCAGGCCGGAGATATGTCCTCCGAAGGTATATCCCACCTTATCCTGCATAAACTCCACGAGTTTATACTTTATGCTTGAACGCTCCGCTTCAGCTGCGACGATCTCGCGCTCCGAAGCGTGCTTGCAGAGTTTGTCGTACACTTCCTTCTTTGCAGACTCCCCTCCTGCGAGGTACTTCTCCAGGAGTCTGTGCACCATCATATCCGGATACCTTCGGATAGGTGATGTGAAGTGGGTGTAGTACTTGAATGCAAGACCGTAGTGTCCGAGGTTCTCTGTGTCGTATCTTGCCTTCGCCATTGTTCTGAGCGAAAGGAGCTCGATGGCATTGTACTCAGGTGTGTCCTTGGCTGCGGCAAAGAGGTTGTTGAGCTCTTTCGAGATCTCCTTGCCGGAGGTTGTAGGTCCCATTCTGTAGCCGAAGTTTGCAATGAAGTTGCGGAGGCTTTCGACCTTTTCCTGGTTAGGCTCGTCGTGTACACGATAGACAAAGGTCTTGGCCTGCTTGCGGGCGCCCTTCGCAGGGGCGCTGCCGACGCCCTTGCAGCCTGTAGCCACGAATTCCGCCACGGTACGGTTGGCAAGAAGCATAAACTCCTCGATGAGCCAGTTTGCTTCTTTGGTAACCTTCTGATAGACATTCACAGGACGACCCTTCTCGTCCACTTCCACCTTCATCTCCGGACGGTCGAAGCTTATCGCTCCGCTTGCAAATCTCTTCTTGCGGAGCTTTCCTGCCAGGGCATTGAGGGTCAGAATCGCGTCCCTGATGTCATCAGGAAGGTTTTCTCTGACTCCTTCAGAGGCTCCTTCTATGATAGCCTGAGCTTCTTCATATGCGAATCTGTAGTCCGAATTTATCACAGCCTTGCCGAACCACTGAGAAACGATACGGCCCAGCGGAGTGATCTCGAACACTGCCGAGAAGGTGAGTTTCTCCTCATTCGGACGAAGCGAGCAGAGCTTGTTGCAGAGCTTCTCCGGAAGCATAGGGACAGTTCGGTCTACCAGATATACGGACGTTCCGCGCTGACGCGCCTCCTCGTCCACAACAGAGCCCGGACGCACATAGTGCGTAACGTCGGCGATGTGCACTCCGACCTCATAGTTGCCGCTCTCGAGTCTGCGGAAGGAAATGGCGTCATCGAAGTCCTTCGCGTCTGCGGGGTCAATGGTAAATGTGAGTATATCACGGAAATCCCTTCTCAATGCGATCTCCTCCTGAGTGATCTCCTCTGAGATCATATCCGCTGCATTTTCAACCTCCGGCTCAAAGCGGTACGGGAGTCCGTACTCGGCCAGGATGGCGTGCATCTCGGTGTCGTTCTCGCCCGGCTCTCCGAGCACGTCCACGATGTGGCCGCGAGGAGAGAGATCGCTGCGAGGCCAGCCATCCACGACAGCAGCCACCTTCATTCCCGAGCGGACCTTCAGTTCCTCCCTGCCGTTCTCTCCTGTGACGAACAATCTGTGTATTGCATAGAGGTCACCGCTTACCGGCTTGATGTAGCCTGTCTCGTCCTTAGGCTCTGCCATAGACTGACCCTTGACATTGTGTCTGCGGTAGCGGACCTTGTCCGATTCTGTGAACGGGATGGTGATGTCATATGGCATAAAACGGCTTTCCATAAGCACCCAGGCCTGATTTCCCACAATATGAAGGATACCTATGAACGGCTTTGGAGAACGGTCTATGATCTCGATCACCTCTCCCTCACGACGCTGTCTGTCGCTCTTCTCTCGAGTCACTGTCACGCGCACTGTGTCTCCGTGCAGGGCTCCTCTTGTCTTTGACTTCTTCACAAAGACGTCATCCTCCTCTCCTTCCGCGATTACGAATATATATCCCTCACGGGTCATCTGCACTCGTCCCACCACCTGTGGGAAGACTTTCTTTTCCTTCCTGCCGCGGCCTCTGCCGCCGGCGTTGCTTCTGTTTCTTCTTGCCATATATCTTTTTCGTCTATATATTCCTTTGCAACATCTTCCTTTGCAAGTATCAGACTTGCCGATGTTTTTTCGTATGACAAAATTAGAAAAAGTGGTGCATAAATTGTATATTTGCCGCGCGAATTTGAAATTATTTTAAATCAATTACATATGGACAAGAAAGTTCTACTTATGATCCTCGACGGATGGGGCGAGGGAAGACAGGATGAGTCTAATGTCATCTACACACAGGGAGCACCTTACATTGAGGGTCTCCGCAAGAACTATCCTATGAGCACTTTGAAGGCTTGCGGTGAGGCTGTAGGTCTTCCAGAGGGCCAGATGGGTAACTCAGAGGTAGGTCACCTCAACCTCGGCGCAGGCCGCGTTGTGTACCAGGACCTCGTGAAGATCAACATCGCAGCACGCGAGCACAAGTTCCTTCAGAACCCTGAGATCAAGGCAGCTTACGACTATGTAAAGGCCAATAACAAGCAGCTCCACCTTATGGGTCTTGCTTCTATGGGTGGCGTTCACAGCTCACTCGAGCACGTTTACGAGTTCCTTAACGTAGCTAAGGAGTACGGTCTTGAGGATGTGTTCGTACACTGCTTTATGGACGGCCGTGACACTGACCCTAAGAGCGGAAAGGGCTTCGTAGAGGGTCTCGAGGCTGCTATGGCTCAGTCAACAGGTAAGGTCGCTACTGTCTGCGGACGTTTCTACGCTATGGACCGTGACAAGAGATGGGAGCGCGTCAAGGAGGCTTATGACCTTCTCGTTGAGGGCAAGGGCGTTTACGCTACTTCAGCTACTGAGGCTATCCAGGCTTCATACGACGAGGGTGTAACCGACGAGTTCATCAAGCCTATCGCCATCACAGGTGCTGACGGACAGCCGCTCACAAAGATCCAGGAAGGCGACGCAGTGATCTTCTTCAATTTCCGTAACGACCGTGCACGTGAGCTCACAGCTGTCCTCACACAGCAGGATATGCCAGAGTTCGGTATGCACACACTTCCTCTCTACTTCTGCTGCCTCACTCCGTACGATGCTTCATTCACAGGCGTTCACATCCTTTTCGACAAGGAGAACGTTCAGGAGACTCTCGGCGAGGTGGTTTCAAAGGCAGGCAAGAACCAGCTCCGTATCGCAGAGACAGAGAAATACGCTCACGTTACATTCTTCTTCAACGGTGGCGCAGAGTCACTCTTCGAGAACGAGGACCGTATCCTTGTAAACTCTCCTAAGGTTGCGACTTACGACCTCCAGCCAGAGATGAGCGCACCTGAGGTGACTGAGAAGCTCGTAGAAGCTATCAACACAGGTCGCAATGACCTTATTATATTGAATTTCGCTAACGGCGATATGATCGGCCATACAGGCGTTTACGAGGCTATCCGCAAGGCGGTTACAGCCGTTGACAACTGCGTTGAGAAGGTAGTTGAGGCAGCTAAGGCACAGGGCTATGTGATCCTCATCACAGCTGACCACGGTAACGCTGACTACGCTGTAAACGAGGACGGCACACCTAACACCGCTCACTCTCTCAACGATGTTCCATTTATCGTAGTGAACGCCGGCGACGAGGTTAAGGAGGTGAAGAACGGCAAGCTCGCTGACGTGGCTCCGACGATCCTCAAGCTGATGGGCATCGAGCAGCCTGCTGCAATGACCGGCGAGCCGCTCGTATAAGTCTCATAAAATCAATAATTTACACATTTAAGGGTCGGAGACAATCTCCGACCCTTATTGTTTCAAGACACTGCCATTCAGGAGTTTAGGAAATACACCCCGATATTATCCTCCTGAAGTCTATTTTACATCTATTGAGTTAAGCAGTTCGAGTTTACCGTCATCTATCAGCTTTATGATCAGTTCACCAAACAGCGTGTTCTGCCATGCAAACCAAGGTCTGGTGAAATCGTACGGATCATTTACATTGAAGGACTCGTGCATGAAGCCTGTACCCGCATCCGTCCTCATAAGCATCTCGATGCATTCCTTGATTTCAGCATCATCCTGCGAGGTGAAAGCTTTCATCATGATGCTCATAGGCCAAGCCATATCATATCCGACATGAGGGCCACCGATACCTTCTCCTTCAGATCCTTTGAAAAAATATGGATTATCTTCACTCCAGACGAATCTGCGGGTATTCTGATACACTTTGTCATTCAAAAGCACATCACCAAGGTATGCCATCGCCAGAAGACTGGGAACATTGGCATCATCCATCAGGAACCTGTTCCCAAATCCGTCGACCTCGAAGGCATATATCTTCCCATACTTGGGATGTCTGACTATAGCATACTTCTTCAGAGCCTTCTCCACCTCATCGGCGAGTCCCAGACACTCTGATGCTGTTTCCTCGTCCTTATTGACCTCGGTCAGTATCTCTGCAGCCTTTCTCAATGAACTGACAGCAAAGAAGTTGGAAGGCACAAGAAAATCGAATGTCGTAGCGTCATCGGAAGGACGGAATGAAGACACTATGAGGCCGACCGGGTTTACCGGGTTCCCCCATCCAAGGCAACATTTAGTGTCCAGCTGACGGTCCGTCTTCCTGAGGAATCTGTACGGGCCAAGGTTATCTTTTCTCTGTTGTTCCTTCAAAGTCTTGAGAATGTTTCTGATTGCATCCTGCCATACTGTTCCGAACACAGAGTCATCACCGGTTGTCTTCCAATAATGATAGGCAAGCCTTATCGGATAGCACTGCGAGTCAATCTCCCATTTGCGTTCGTGTACCTCAAGTTTCATTTCGGTCATATCACTCTGCCACTCTCCGCCGGTAGGCCCGTCATTAAAGGCATTTGCATACGGATCGATGTTGATGAGCTTGAACTGACGGTTGATCACTCCAGCGAGCATATTGCGAAGATGTTCATCCTCGGGAGCAAGCTGGATATATGGCCACACCTGCGCGCCCGAATCCCTGAGCCACATAGCGTGTATGTCGCCTGTGTAGACGAAAGTGTCATACAATCCGTCCGAATCCTCACCTTTGAAGTGCACTGTCGTATCTAGAGTGTTCGGAAAACAGTTCCTGAACATCCATACAAGCTTCGGGTTTGTAAGCAAAGATGTAACTTCATCAATCTTTGCCTCTACAGCTTCCGAGACAAAAAGTCTGTTTTCCTCCGCTGGTCTGCCTGTCTTATATTCCTGCCCCATAGCAACTGCCGTCAGGCAGGATGCAAGGGCCAATATCATCAATCTTCGCATAATTTATCTTTGATTAGAGAATGAATATGGTCTGTCCTGCTGTGACACAGAACGATTCTTTGAAGGCTCGTCAGACATAGTGAAATCTATCACTGTCCCTTTCCTCAACAGGTCGTGTTCAAGGTAAGTGCGGGTATATTTCCTGCCGTTCACCTTCAAGCCTGACACATAGAAGTTTTCTCTCCCGTTATCCGGGGCATTGATAAGCAGAGTCTTGCCATCTGACATTGAAACCTCTGCTTTCTTGAAAAGCGGCGTACCAAGTATGTACTGGTCAGTTGCCGGGCATACGGGATAGAAGCCCAATGCCGAGAACACATACCAGGCTGATGTCTGACCGTTATCCTCATCTCCGCAATATCCGTCAGGGTGGCAGGTGTAGAACTTGTCCATAACTTCGCGGATACGCTGCTGCGTCTTCCAAGGTTGGCCGCTCCAGTTATAAAGGTAAAGCATATGCTGTATAGGCTGGTTACCGTGAGCATAGTTACCCATATTCATAATCTGCATCTCACGTATCTCGTGAATTGTAAAGCCGTAATAGCTGTCATCAAAATGCGGAGGTATGTCAAACACCTTGTCCAGATTTGCATTGAATGCATCATCCCCTCCCATAAGTGCGATAAGTCCTGCAGGATCGTGGAATACTGACCAGGTATAGTGCAATGCGTTGCCTTCAGTGAAGTCACCACCCCATTTCAAAGGACTGAAATTATCGGAGAAGGCTCCATCAGCCTTTCGTCCGCTCATAAGAGATTCGTCATTGCGATAGAGATTGCGGTAATTCATAGCCCTTTCCTTGTACACTCCGATCTCTTCTTCCGGCTTGCCGAGCGCCTTGCCAAGTGTATATATACACCAGTCATCATATGCATATTCAAGAGTACGGGCTGCACTCTCATTTATTCCCACATCACACGGAACATAGCCGAGCCTGTTGTACCATTCCCAGCCAAGACGTCCAGTAGAAGGGATATGGGGATGGACTGCATCCGCTCCGTGCTTTACTGCCTCCCAAAGGGTCTCGATATCATATCCTCGGATTCCCTTCACATATGCATCTGCAACTACGGAAGCCGAGTTATTGCCGACCATGCATCCACGATGTCCCGGACTTGCCCATTCAGGCAGGAATCCGCTCTCCTTATATGCATTGACCAGACCCTCCTGCATCTTCTCGTTCATTTCCGGATATACAAGATTCAACAGAGGGAACAAGCAGCGGAAAGTGTCCCAAAAACCTGTGTCTGTAAAGAAATATCCCGGACAGACTTCGCCAGTGTGCGGGCTGTAATGCACCAGCTCTCCTTCTGACGTAGTTTCAGTCAGCGTGCGTGGGAAAAGTACTGAACGGTACAGGCAGGAATAGAATGTGCGGATGTTGTCTATATTGTCATCCTCCACCTTGATTCTGCCCAAGACCTCATTCCAGCGTGCACGTCCCTCTGCCTTCAGTCGGTCAAAATCGCCGTCGCCGAGTTCTTCCATATTGACAAGAGCCTGATCTACGCTTATGAAAGACGATGCAACCTTCAGGTTAACGCTCCTGTCCTCATCCAGTCTGAAGCCGACTATGGCTCCTGAATGGGCTGACTCGGACTCCATAGCCGCAGACTGGTCCACGCCATCACGGACAGTACGCACATAATCGAACGGAGCATCAGACTCTATCACGAACCAGTTCCTGAAATTTGAAGGGACACCTCCCGAATTTTTGGTAGTGTAACCTATAATCCTGTTCTCCTCCGGGATCACCTTGACATATGATCCATTGTCAAAAGCATCCACTACCAGATATGGACTCTCATCTTCCGGATATGTTATACGGAATGCTGCAGCCCTCTCGGTCGGAGTAAGTTCAACATACACATCATGATCGGCCAGATACACCCCATAATAGTACGGTCTGGCATCTTCGGCCTTGTGTGAGAACCAGCTGGCACGCTCGTCCTGACTGAACACGGCCTCACCTGTGACAGGCATAACAGCAAACTGTCCATAGTCATTTATCCAAGGGGACGGCTGGTGGGTCTGTTTGAAGCCTCGGATCTTATCTGCCGTATAACAATAGGTCCATCCGTCACCCATCGTACCGGTCTGCGGTGTCCAGAAGTTCATTCCCCAAGGACGGGCTATCGCAGGATAAGTATTGCCGGTGGAAAGTGAATGCTTTGACATCGTACCCACAAGGACGCTGACATGATCCACAGGGTCAAGTTCTGAGGCTGCAGGCGTATGCGAACAAGAAACGGCAGCCAGACAAGCTAAAACGAATATTATTTTCCTTTTCATCATATGTTTATGGGATATCAATCTCTACAGTTTCCGAGTAATTCCATCTCTTCGTGCCGCTTCCTGCCGGAGTATCATAGTTTATTCTTGCTGCAGCACGGATAAACACCTTCCTTCCTGACGGAATAGGATTCTTAGGGTTTGAAGTAATGGTGATGGTCTTTCCGAACGAGGTGTCAAATTCCTTTCCGGTATACTTGATCTCATTAGACCATCTCTCGTCCCTTGCCCTATATCCGCAAGAAGACGACTGGCTCACAAACAGCTGGATGTCTGTCAGGTTAAGATAAGAATCGTCATAGTTTCCACTTCTGGACACCAAGGTCTTGAAATCCTCTTTAGACACTCCCCTTGTCACCTTGACACGTGCCGTGATCACGCCGTCAGAAACCATCGCCATCTCGTCAAGCTCGACTTTTAGAAATGGAGACACCTCAAAGGTAATGAATTTTTCTCCTTCAAGATGTATATCCTGAGTCTGATTTACTACAGGTATGCCATCCTTATCCTCCAGATAAATAGGAAGGAACGGACCGTCCACCCTGACATTATAGTCCGCTTCAAAAAGCTTGGTGTTCTGGAATGTTCCATCAGGACGGCAATAGAAATCCAGCGGGGTGACATTCCCCTCCCAAGATGTCTCAATCAGTCTGACCCTGATTCCTTCGGAACCCTGATCTGTCAGGACCGGCTCACCTGTGGCAACATCGACAACCTCACCACGCAGCGTTTCAGACGGGGCATCATAATTATCAAGCTGGAACAGCGAACAAGAGGCTGCCAGCATCAGGCATAGAAGTATGGATATGTATTTTATTGTCTTCATCTTGAATTATCTGTTTGGTTGCTGATCTATATATGCACTCTTTGAAACCTCGCCTGACGGTATTGAGAAATAATAGTCAATGGTATTGAACTCAAACTCCTGAGGACGGACATTCACAAAGTGAGCATCAAAGAAATACTTGTCATTGACTGTTGAGTAGAACGGATACAATGCACGGAAGCGATACTTAGATCCGCTGCTGAATATGTTCTCATCCTTTTCCACTCCCCAGAACAGTTCCTTTGCTCCTTCGTGCTGGACTCTCCATCTGCGGAGGTCCCATTTGGTCTTGTGCTCAAAGGCAAGTTCCTTGCGGCGTTCGCGTCTTACTATGTTCCTGCTTGCCTCATCAGCAGCAAGAGGGACCGTAAGCAGGTCTGCTCCTGCCCTTTCTCTGATGGCATTTATGGCTTCCGTTGCAACAACAAGCATATCTTCACCTTGCACAGGGCTGCTTTCGCCCGCAAGAGACAGTTCAACTGCAGCCTCGGCAGCAGCAAGAAGAACGTCAGCATAACGCATCAGTATGAACGGCTGATCGGACTTGCCTTCACCGATATCCTCTATCGTCATATCTTCAGACAGATATTTGCGCAGATGAAGGCCAGTTATCGTTGATTCATAGTATTCCTGCCATACACCGCAAGAACCGGTTGCAGACATTTCCTTACCATCTACCTCCACCGTCTCTATTCCCGATGTCGGTTGAGATCCAAGGAAAAGTTTCTTGTCACCGCCTTTGTAATACTGAAGGTCAGCATACTTGCTCTGCGCTGCTCCGTAAGAATAATTGCCACCGAACAAGAGAGGAACGTGGTCTTCAGATCCTCCGGTGAAGATGCCGGCACGGACTTCGATCACCTCCTTGCGGAATTCATCCATAGGGAATATCACATAGGCCCTGAGTCTCGGTTCGGCATTGACAAAAAGATCCATAGGAGAGTCGAAAAGCAGATATTCACCCTTGTCATTCGATGTGCCGGTCGTCAGCTTGAGCGTCCCATCCGGATGGTATTCAAGGCCATCGAAGAGCTCGACAAAATCGAGTGTCGGACAAGTTCCTCCTGCCAATGGAGAATGCCAGAGGAAAGGAGAGCTGTAAGCATCCAGACCATGCGCCAGAGTAGGATATTCATATTCACGGACAAGGATATTCTCTGGACTGGCAAGATCGGACCACATATCAACCATATTTCTGTACTGAGCAGTCTTGTCTCCCGCTGCCCAAGACTTCTTGTAAAGCGAGTATCCTCCTTCAGTCATCACTTCGCGGGCAGCCTTGTAAGCCTCTGCAAACCACTCTGCCGACAATTCCTGAGCATTGTCTCCAAATCCTATCACTCTATTGCCTGATTTGGATCCTATTCCGGTGAGGTTGCCGCTTACGGTGGAATTATACTTTGCTACAGATCCGGCATACAGCATTGCTTCCGCCTTAAACGCCAGTGCCACATACTTGTTTGCACAACCCCTGAGCGTACTTTTGGGCTGCATAAGTTCCGCCGCCTTATCAAAGTCGGCAAGAATCTGATTCCACGTATCCTCTTCAGATGCGCGGTACCTCTCCAGCTTGTCGCTTTCTGCAGGATACTGGATCACCTCGGTGACAAGCGGCACTCCTCCATAACGACGAGCCATCTGATAGTATGAGTATGCTCTTACAAAGTATGCCTGGCCGATATAATCATTATAAACAGCTTCGCTGGAATAATTATCCTTATAGGCAGGTAAACCTTCGATCAGCTTATTCGCATCCCTTATCAGTGAATATGATGAACCCCACCACGGGTCATCCTCTCCTCTGAATGCAGTTGTAACTCCATCTCGGTTCACAGCCTCTCCTGTTCCTTCAACTCCCAGACAGCCCAGCCACGAGCTTCGGCGAGGAAGTCCCCACTGCGCCATATACTTGAAATCTTCCCATGGCATCTGGCTATACATACGCGCCATATATATGGACAGTCCCGCTTCTGATGACATAAGGTCTTCATCGGTCAGAGTATTTTTAGGAGGCAGGTACATATCCTGACAAGAGGCCAGGAACAAAAGGCCGGCAAGAACATATAATATTGATTTCTTCATGACTTTTACGGATTTTTATTGTTTAGAACGATAATGAAAGACCAATAGTATAAGTCTTGTTAAGAGGATACATTCGTCCCAGATCGCTGTCCGGATGCTCCGGATCCACAAACTTGACAGCTGTTATCGTCAATGGATTATAAGCATTCGCATACACTCTCAGACTGAAGTTCTGAGCCTTCTTGAATTTAGGTATGGCATATCCGACCTCGATGCTTTTAAGTCTGAGGAACGCCGTGCTTACACGGTTGAATGATGAATTTTCGTCCGGATAATGTCCCGTAAATCCATAATAGCCCGGTATCCATTCTGTCTCAGGGTCATATATGTCCGCACCTGTTTCCGCCGGATGCCATCTGTCCAGATACTGCACCAGCGTTCCGCCTCCTGTACTTCCCCAGATGTTGTAGAGCGGCTCGGAATATTTCATGGATCCGAGAGCTGATCCCTGCCACAGCATACTGAAATCCAACCCTTTCCAGGCAAGATTGAATGACAATGAATAGTTCATCCAAGGAGTCTGGTCAAAGGCAATCGGATGAGCGTCATAGCCGTTGATTTCACCGTCACCGTTCCAGTCAAGATATTTATAGTCTCCCGGCAGAAGATTGTTCTCCTTGTAGATGTCATAGCTCCAGATATCTTCCCAACTCTCATATCGTCCTGCCGCCTCATATCCGAACTGGACTCCCTGATAGCGGTTGTTCAGATTGTCATTACGCCATTTCTCATAAGAGTTGCCATATCCTCCGTTCTGGGACCCCACGAGATGCTTCTGTCTTGTGACAGACATCATCGCCTTGACCTCATAAGAAAGTTCACCCGCCTTGTTCTTATGGTAGAGTTCCAGTTCAAGACCCAGATGGCTGTCGCTGTCAAGGTTTTCATAAGGGGCCGAGGCGCCCACTATTGTAGGCAGACCGACAGAGTTGCGGCTGAATATGCCCCTTCTGATTCGATGGAAATAGTCGAATGAGGCTCCAAGCTTGCCTCTCCATGCCTCAAAGTCGGCACCTAAGTTGAAAGTTGTTGAACGAAGCCATGTTATATTCTGATTAGGAAGGGATGACGGATCGACAGAATAAACGAAATTACCGTTGAATATGTATCCCGGCGCATATCCCTGATACCATCCCTTTCCGTCGTCTGGAGTTTCTCCTCCTCGGAATGTATAGCCTGAAATCCACTCGTAATTCATACTGTTGTCATCTCCAAGCACGCCATAGCTTGCACGTATCTTCAGCTGATTGATGAATGAAAGGGCTGACTCCTTGAAGAATGGCTCCTCTGAAATACGCCAGCCTGCTGAAACCGACGGGAAGAATCCCCATTGATGTCCAGGAGCGAATTTTGATGATCCGTCATAACGGAACTGCGCCTCAAGAAGATATCTGTCCGCATAAGAATAGTTGAGACGACCTATGAGGGCCTGGTACATCACCTCATAAAAGGCTCCCTTGTCTATTCCCACCTGCTGGTTTCCTCCAGACAAAGATGTAAAATATGGAGTGCCGAACGCAAGGTCTCCTGATGCATAATAATTGTCTGCATCGTGCTTCTGCATCTCGTAACCGACAAGTGCGCCGACCTTGTGCTTTTCAGCGAAGGTCCTGTCATAGTTGATGATGAATTGAGCAAGAGTCTGCTGCTGGTTGTATGATGCTCTGGTCAGATTATTCGGTGTACTTTCATTGTACACCTGTGAATCATACGACTGGGACTTTTCATTCCAGGCATACAGATAATATTCCTTTCTGAACGACTCGTCCTGATTATATTTGAAATCATAACCGAACAACGCCTTCGCGCTCAGACCTTTCAACACATCGGTCAGGGTACCGAAATCGTATTCCAATGATGCGGATGACTGGAAATATTTCTGATTATACAGATGATAACCGGAAATGTCCGAGGTCATCATAGCAACGGTGTTCTTCTGGAGGTCGAGACCGGCATAATTCAGCATTGTCTGCTCCTTATCTGCGAACGCAGGATTGACAACACCCTGAGACCAGTAATTTCTGATAATATCCACTGAACTTGAGTACGGTGTGTGACGCTGGTCGATCAGTCCGCTTATATTGAGGTTCAGCTTCATTCCATCTATCACCTCGGCTGTTATGTTTGAACGCAGATTGTATTTGTCATACCAAAGGTCACGTGACTTGAAGAATCCCTCCTGATAGAGATATCCGAAGCTCAGGTAATACTGCATCTTTTCCGTTCCTCCCGATATGCTCAGATCATGCTGTGTTTGAGGAGACATCCTGGCCATAATAAGGCTGTTCCAGTCAGAAGACATCTTCTTGCCGGACCTGTAATCTTCATAATCCTGTTCGGTAAATATCACCGAGCCGCCAATGACAGCATTCAGATTCTTCTCATTCCACAATGTCATTGCATCGTAGACATCAGTGAGTTCCGGCATCTTTGAAGGGGTCTGGAAAGTGAATGATCCGCTATAGTTTACTTTTGCCTTACCTTCTGAACCTTTCTTGGTCGTAACCAGAACGACTCCGTTACCTGCCCTGACACCATAGATTGCCGCTGAAGCATCCTTCAGTACAGACACATTATCAATATCCGAAGCATTCAACCTCTGGAACTCCTGCACCGACCTCGGGACACCATCGATGATTACAAGCGGAGAACCCATTCCTCGGATATCAAAGCTTGCACTGTAGGTTCCCGGCTCTGCACTCTTCTGCCATACGCGAAGACCCGGGATCTTTCCGGTAAGCATATTCTGCGGATTCTCCGACTTGGTTGAAAGAATATCTTCAGAACCGACACCTGAAACTGCTCCGATCACGGAGCCCTTCTTCTGGGTGCCATAGCCTACAACCACGACACTTTCAAGATAATTGCTATCTTCTGTCAGGACAACATTTATCTGAGTCCTGCCGCTTACCTTCTCCTGGACTGTCGCATATCCGATATAGGAGAATTCCAAAACGGCATCAGGGGAAACCTCGATGACATAACTGCCATCCAGATCAGTTGGGACTCCCTGGGACGTACCTTTGACCATCACACTGGCACCTATCACAGGCAGAGAATCAGAGTCGAGCACCATACCACGGACTGTGACTCTGTCCTGCGAGTATGCCGTCAGCGATGCCATCAGAAAGGAGATGGCAGCACAGGCTATCCTAAGACGTGACTTTATATCTTTCATATATTAATATTCTGTTTTAAATCTGGCAAGAGCGGCATATTCTGCAGCAAATGCAAAAATAAACATTCCTTCGACATTCTGCTTTGTCCGGTCTGAACCCCAACCTAAAAGAAGGTTGGTCGGAAGCATACTCTCATACATATGCTTCTCCCACGAATAATCAAGATTATCCTGGAAACTCTGGAGAGGGGTCTCTGCATTCATATCATATGGATATGCATCGAGATAGCCGCGCATAAGCACACCATTGAACCAGTTGTTGAATCCGGTGACATCGTATGAATAAAGTCCCGGCTTTTCCTTATCAAGCTTTGCGAAATACTTGAAACTTGCAGATACCAGGTTCTGGAGGTCGCTGAGATATCTGCTGTCGCGGACCACCCGATAAAGATCAGCGGCACCGGAAAGCATTGTACCGCTGTTGTAGCTGTATGCCGGACCGACACGACTGCTGAGATTTGTATGTCTGCGGTACATCGTTCCGCCGACCTCCTCGTACACGACCTGGCCATAAGTATCATCTCCTCCCAACATATCATCATACACACCGTCCTGTCTCAAAAGTTTATTCCTCTGAAAGTCATACACCTTCTTGGCAAAATCGAGATAATAATCTGATTTTCTGACAGTTTTGGATGCACGGGAATTGTCCGGTCTTATATAGCCATAAGTAATGGTCTCCTCGCTGCCCTTATATATCTCGTACAGCCACACAAGAGGACTCACGAACGGTCCGTTGCTGCATGAATGTTTTGAAACATATCCCGGCCCCCAGGTTATGCCGCCGTGTTCCTTTCCGGCAGCATCCAGCGTACAGTCCCATCCGTCAAGGACATACTGAGCGAGATATTCCGCCTCGTTGAGGTATTCTTTGTTTCCAGTCAGATGATACGATTCCAGGAGCTCCCTCACAAGCCACTGCTGGTCATCATATACATTCAGGATGCCGCTGACGTCAGCAGTTCCGGGAGCACCGGCACGATTGACAGCGTACACAGACCATTCCCTGGTCTGGGTATATGAAACAAGCCTGAAAGATCCTTTATAATATTGAAGACCGTCAAACAGCTTCTCCAGCAGCTGGACATACCTGATATGGTGTTGGTCATACAGCGCCGTATATCCGAGGTCACTTTGCGTCTTCAAGGCCTTCAGGATGGAATTCACAGCCTCAATGGCACTAGTATACATCCACACACTGGCTCTCTCCTGAGAGGACACTTGAGTATATGGATTATAATATCTGGCCATAGACATGGACTCGTTGGAGAAATAGTTCCCCACCGCCGCATCCACCAGTTCCATGGAACGGAGAAGATTCTGATCTGCCTCGTTCCGAGAAGAGCCACCCTGCTCCGGACCGGATTCATTAGAGCAGGACAAAATGCAGAGGCATATCAGAAGGAGGGAAGCCAGAAACCGTACTTTATGACTATTCATTTCAATTATCTATAAAACCGTTGCAGGGCAATGATGTCCTGCAACGGTATGACTGAATATGTAAATTAGTTGAGAGTAATGCTGTAAATGCAGAGCTTATCCTCATTTCCTGAGTCTTCACCCTTAACAACACCGAGAGCGAGAACTACATTCTTTCCGTCGAATGCAGAAAGGTCATACTCGAATGTAGCATATTTTTCAGGATTACCCTGGCCGCCATCCTCATTGATGAACTTGAAGAGCTGACCACCTACGGCTTCTCCGAGATAATTCTCCACACCCTCACCTGCAGTGAATGTCGGTATGACAGGAGTTACTGTCATATCCTCAGTTATGGCTACCAGACCGAAATAAGTAGGATTTGTAGAACTGAAGTTCCTTGCCTTGAGAGTAAGTTTGTCCGCACCGGCTGCGATGGCATACTTGGCATAGAAATAAGCTTCAGGCTTAGTAAGATCTATAGAAGCATCACCTCTTGTCTTGATGACGAATCCTTCGCTTGGGAATGGTTCCGGATCCTTCTTGACAGGCATGAAAGACCACCAGTATCCGATATGACCGGCATCCTTCCAAGACTGGTAAGCATCTCTGTAATTGTCACGGTTACCGCCCACCTCGCTCACACCTGTTATAGTTGTCTGAGCAATAGGAGTAGTTGAACGAACCATTTCCTGAGTAAGTTTCCAACCCTCAAGACCTGGGATTTCTGTACCGGCGAGCCAGTCCCATTCGTGAGTTGCCTCAGGACCGAATGCAAGGCGACGGAGAACAAGCTGCTTGTAGTAATCACCTGTTTCCATACGGAATGTTCCGATAGCAATAATGACTTCCTTGCCGACATAAGCACTGAGATCAAAATCGATATCAGTATAGCTTTCACTTGCAAGAGTCTGCATACCACCGACAAGGACTGCAGCAGGATTTGCCTCTGAAAGGTCAACCACCATTACTCCCCAATGACAAGGAGCATCTTCTGACGCACTATGAGTTCTAGCCTTGACTGTGAGTATCTTATTGTCTGCAGTAATCTGCTTGCTTCCATAGAGGAAAGAATCAAACATCTTGTCATCTGCAGGACGCTCCCAGTCGCCATCAACCTCGCGGTTACGAATCTGGATAGTCGTTCCTTCATTCTGCTCTTCCCACCAGCCTACGAAGCCGTGAAGAGTACACATAAAGTCTGTCGACCAGTCGAAGTGAGGATAGTCGTCTCCATTTCGTCCTCCTCGATATGCGTTATAGTACCATTTTTCTGCATTCTTGAGCTCGTTGATGGTAAGTCCGCGAAGAATCTCAGATGCTCCCATACCGAAATCGGCAATCTGAGCCACACCGTCTACAAAGTCAGAAGGGGCGATTGTCTTGGTCGCTGTCGGATAACCCTGTTTTGTAAATGTAAGAGTGTAATCCTGGATAAGAAGGTCTTCGAAGAGATATGTACCGTCCTCTCCAGTAGTAACGTTTCTTGTCTCACTGATGCTTACGAGCACGCCGGCAAGAGGAGTATTCTCAGCCTGGGCATCAAGGACTCTTCCAGAAATCTTTGCATTGGCAATCTGAAGTGTGACATTCACGGTTGCAACACCGTCAACAAACTTAGCTGCAGAGACAGATGTGCTCGCCTCAAGATATCCGGACTTTGTAAACTTGATGGTATGTCTGTCGATAGAGACATTCTCCACCTTGAATGTACCGTCCGCTGCAGTTGTCACTGTTCCTTCTACATCTGAGATTTCAACAGTTACACCCTCGACTGGATTTTCGAGATTATCAACTACAGTACCCTGAATCGTTCCTTTTGATTCTGGCTGTGGTGTAGGATCCTCCTGACATGCAGAAAGACCCGCAGTCATAGCGCATACGGCGAAAAAGCCGGCTATGAGACTCGAGATTTTAGAGATTTTCATAAAAAAATTGGTTAGTGATTGTTTGTGATTAATGGCACAAACATACACGCACCCGATTAATTTTAGGATTATTAATGGATTAACACTAAAATTAATTTTATTTTTATGACTTAACCCTATGATATCGTTATTCTATCAGGCTCTTGAAGTCGTGCTCATATTCGGCATCATACATTGCATTGTATTCCTTGACAAATGCCGAATAACGAACCAGCGCATCTTCTGCCCGTTTAAGTCTGACAAGTGAATTGAGCTGACATATCAACGCCTGTTCGTTAAGAGAATCTGTATGGAAAATCACATCGGAAAGATCAAGGACATTGACATACTGCCTCCTTTCGTAGCACCTGATAAGCTCAGCGCTCAACATATTGATAAGCAGAGATTCTGTCTTTTCCTTGAAAGAGTCAAATACGGGATCTTCAATAAAAGGAAGGAACTTGCCTCTTGAGACTATAGGCATCACCTTCTCCATATCCGGATGCTCCTTCAAAGATTCTTTGCGGAATTCCATCCAGTCACAACTGAAACTATCGGAATACTGCAATTTGAAATGACCGTTCTCACACACGAGGGAAACTCCATCGAAGTTATCCAGAAGACGCCTCAAATGGTTTATTGCAACACCTCTGGAGTTCTTTACCTTATCTTCTGACTTATCAGGCCACATAATCTTGCTCAAACGGACTGATGATATTCCGTCGTCAAGGCTGTATTTGATTATAAGACAGAGCATCTTTTTCTGCTGATATGGGAACGGAACATCATTACCGTTCACATCCAAGGCAGAGAACCCTCCAAACAGACAAATCGAGTTCGGCTTCTGGTCTACCAGATAACGTTTTCTACCCAAGATGGCAAGGGTACCCCGTTCCTTGCTGCTACCGTGACGGGCCTTGCTGTAAATTATTGAAACTACTGCCAGAACCACAAGCAGAGAAACGAGCACTGGCACCCACATATGAGACTTTCTGGATGCCGCCAGATATTCCGCATCTGTCAGCGGAGGGAATGACAACGCATAGACTCTCAGATGCGACTGCACATCGTCAGGAGACTCCATTACCGTAAGAATCAGCAGACGCAGATCCTGGTCGAAATAGAGATTGGCATTGGTAGACATCTTGTCTGACCTGATAGGTATCTTATTGCACAGTTTGCTGTATGTCGCACTTTCAATGTCAAAGTAAAACAGCTGAAGATAAGAATTGGTATGGAACTCCGGATAACACATCGTATAGAAGCCACCATCATGCAGCACCATATTACGCACCGGTACCATATTCTCTTCCCTCCAGTCAAGAACAAGGTCCTTTCCCCATATTATCGCATTGACTCCTGTACTGAGATCAAGACGGTAGAGATCATAGAAATAATGTCTGCCGACTATCTGTTCCCCTGATTCGTTCCCCATACCGCCAAAGATATACAATGCATCTTCTGATGGGGAATATCCAAGTGAGGTGAAATATCTCGGATATATACGGTCTCCTGACGGTAATGTATCCTTTTGCCATTGGTAATCATTCAAGTCGCAAGAGTAAAAGTCACCATTGTATATCATACTTCCGAAACCACCGAAGATAACAAATCTCTTTCTTTTTTCATCCAGATAAGAACTATGATGGTGAAACCTTATCGGCAAAGTACTGCAACTTTTCACCACCCAAGAATTATCATCCGGATCATATGCCGCCAAAGTCGACATAGCCGGCTCCCCATTCTCCACATAAGGTTCGTAGACATAAAGCAACGAATCAGCAGGATTAACGAAACTGGTTCCCAGGTAGGGATTGACAGGACTGCAAGACTCAAATTTCCGGGCTCGAGTCTCCTTGCTTATGAAATCATATATATAAATGGAATCTCTGTTGTAATATACGAGATTCTTTCTGAATCTGTCATAATTCACTCCAGCTCTGCTCTGTGAAGAGAAGGATGCAACCTCGTCCCATTTATATGACTTGTGCATAAGCCACTGAGGATTATTGACAACGCCATAAGTCTTGCCCTTGATCTCATTCACTTCCTCCCCTTCAGACTCATTAAGAGGGAAAACGAACTTTTTCCTTCCATCAGATATTGTGAGATCCCTCACGGCCATGGAAGGGACATCTATCATATAATCACTTTTGCCGAAGTTAATGACTGGCCGCCATATAGAGGAGATAGGGTCAATGCTCGTCTCATATATATAATCATCTATCTTCAATGTGACTTTTCCTTCTGCCATAGCAAATTCCAGCACAACATCCATCCACTTTCCCATTTCAATATAATCGTGCGGAATATCAGTCTTGATTATAGTGGACTTACCTTCCTCATTCAATCTGAAAGGGCATTCGCGATCCCACCCCACACCGGAATATAATAAGTTGAATATTCTTTCATCCTCATTGTTCTTTATCCTCAAGATATAGCCAAAATCAGAAGGCAGATACATCGACAGAGAAAATTCAATCTTGAGAACATCTGTGAACTTTGGTTCCCGTGAAGAAAACACATCATATGAAGTACGTTCATCAATAGAGCTCTCCATACCGTTAAACATCAGGCCCTGTGCAGAAGACTGAAGGGTAACGAAAAGCAAAATAAAGGTTAAAAATCTGGCAGTCCTCATTAATTTCAAATTAAGTCTGGTGTAAATATAGTCAATTTTAGTTATTGTCCAATTTTCAAATGCCAGCTGTTGTTGATTATATTATCCTACAATTATTTATTTGTGCTTAGAAATATCCTACCTTTGTATATTCACTGAAACTGATGACAGGGAGAAGGGCAAGGAGAAGGCGGCCGAACTCGGCACCGTCCGCAACCACATCAACACCCGCCTGAACACGCTTGACGAACTCATTAGAAAATAGTTATGAAAATCACCAGACTGATAGCACTGGCGCTTTGTACCATATGCCTTTCGGCTTATGCGCAGGAGGCTAAGCTCACCGACCACGTGAACCCGTTCATCGGGTCGTCAAATTATGGAACGACCAATCCGGGGGCATTATGTCCTAACGGTATGATGTCCGTGACTCCGTTCAATGTGATGGGGTCGGAGATGAACCGTTATGACAAGGACAGCAGGTGGTGGAGCACGCCTTATAGTTCTGATAATAAGTACTTTACAGGATTTTCACATATTAATCTCAGTGGCGTCGGATGCCCGGAGGTGGGGCTCGCCTTGACGATGCCCACAAGCGGTCAGCTGATGGTGGATTACCATATTTATGGATCCGAATACACTTCTGAGGTGGCTGAGCCTGGCTATTATGGCTGCGAGCTGCTGGCCCATAGCATCAAGGCTGAGGTCAGCGCGACTACCCGCACTTCAATCGAACGCTATACCTTCCCAGGCGGACAGGGGAACATCCTCGTGAACTTCGGCGAGGGACTGACCAATGAGACCGGAGCTTGGATCCGAAAAGTCAGCGAGACAGAGATCGAAGGTATGCGCCTCGCCGGTACATTCTGTTATAATTCGCAGGCTGTATTCCCTGTGTATTTCGCAATCCGCATCAACAAGGTGCCTTCAAAAGGCGGTTTCTGGAAGTTCCAGCCGCTTCTGACCGGAGTAGAGGGAGCTTGGACTCCGGACGACGGAACGTACAAGATATATCAGCGCTACGGCCGCGAGATAGCCGGAAATGATGTCGGATATTGGTTTTCATTCGACACGGAAGAGGGCGAGCAAGTGGAGCTGCAGATGGGAGTTTCGTTTGTCAGCTGCGAAAATGCCTGGGAGAATCTGGATGCCGAGCAGGCAAGGCTCGCGCCGGGAGTCTCGAACTTCGAAACTGTACGCGCCGCGGCCGAGGAAGCTTGGGAGTCAGACCTTTCGCGCATCAGGGTTACAGGCGGCACAGATCGCGACCTGGAAGTATTCTATACAGCTCTTTACCATACGCTTATCCATCCGAGCATCCTTAACGACGTCAATGGAGAGTATCCTTTGATGGAGTCAGACGGCGTGGGCCTCGTTCCTCAGGGACAGAACCGCTACAGCGTGTTCTCGCTATGGGACACCTACCGCAACCTGCACCAGCTGATGACCCTCGTCTATCCGGAAAGGCAGATGGATATGGTCCGCTCAATGGTCTCTATGTACGAGGAATGGGGCTGGATGCCTAAGTGGGAGCTTTTCGGACGTGAGACCTTCACGATGGAGGGAGATCCTGCGATTGCGGTCATCACAGACACGTGGCTCAAGGGCCTTCGTGACTTCGACATAGAGACAGCATATGAGGCTTTCGTGAAGTCTGCCACCACCCCAGGCGCACAGAATCTTATGCGCCCTGACATAGACCCGTATTTGGCCGAAGGCTATGTGCCTCTGGGACTGTACTCGGCCGACGCTTCTGGCGACAATTCGGTGTCCCACGCACTCGAATACTATATCGCCGACTATGCGCTTTCACTTCTTGCCGAGGACCTTGGCCACACCGAGGATGCGGCGAAGTTCCGCGTGCAGTCTCTCGGCTACAAGCACTACTACTGTCCGTCATTCGGCACTTTGAGACCTCTGAATGCAGACGGAAGCTTTTTGGTGCCGTTCAATCCTCGTCAGGGAGAGAACTTCGAGCCTGTACCTGGCTTCCACGAGGGCAGCGCTTGGAACTACACCTTCTATGTGCCCCACGATGTGCTCGGTCTGGCCAAACTGATGGGCGGCCGCAAGGCGTTCGTGGCTAAACTCCAGAAGGTATTCGACGAAGGTCTTTATGATCCTGCAAACGAGCCGGACATCGCATATCCATACCTCTTCAGCTACTTCAAGGGCGAGGAATGGAGGACCGCGCAGATCGTTTCGCAGCTGCTCGACAGACACTATACGACTGAGGCTGCCGGCCTTCCGGGCAACGACGACACCGGCAC